>JAEZDX010000324.1 GCA_023417975.1 Bacillota bacterium | reverse complement strand
GGGCAGTAAAGTGGATTTGAATATTTGGGTTAAGGTTCGTAAAGAGTGGAGAGATAATCCGTCTTACTTAAAGGATTTGGGCTATAACATAAAAAAGTAAAAATGGAGATGATTTTCTGTCAGTTTTTAATTGTAAGGGTGTGATTTTAAAAGTAGCTGACTATGGAGAAAATGATAAATTGGTATGGCTTTTTACTGATAAATTAGGTAAAATATCTGCCATAGCAAAAGGTGCAAAAAAAAGCAAAAGTAAATCTTTTTCCATAACTTTACCGTTTTGTTTCGGTGAGTACACTATTTTTAAAGGTAAAAGTATGTACATATTAAGTGAGGGTAAAATAATAGAGTCCTTTCAAGGATTTTTGAGTGACTTAAATACTCTGACTTATGCATCATATATTTGTGAGCTCATAGACATATCCATGGTAGATGAAGAAAGCAACAGAGAAATGTTTAAAATTATGGTATCGGCGCTCTATCTATTGAAAAGTCGAGCTATCGATGATGATATGCTCCTCAGAATATACGAGTTAAATATACTGAAGCAAACTGGATACGCCATTAATTTTAACCAATGCGGTATTTGCAGAAAGAAAATAGAAGTAAGCAATTATATCAGTCTTCATTACTATGGAGGTATATGCGATGAGTGTCCTAAAACTATGGGTATAGCACTGAGTAAGCCCGCATTTAATGTGTTAAAGTTTTTAAACAGTATACCATTAGAAAAAGCATATAGATTAAACATTTCAGATGATATAAAGAAAGAACTTAAAAGATTAATGCAATTGTTTATTTCAAACAATTATTCAAGAGTCCCCAAAAGCTTACAAATGCTTGATTTTATAAAGGAAGGTGAATGAAATGAGTGAAATTACTCTTGAGAAAGTTGACTTAATTAGAGAAAGAACCGGAGTATCTTATACAACAGCTAAAGAGGCTTTAGAAGCAACTAATGGTGATGTAGTAGAGGCATTGGTGTTTATTGAGAATAACAGTAAAGGAAAGAATGCTTTCTACCAGACAAAGGATGAGTTTGTAAATTGGGTTAAGGAAGTCGTTAATAAGGGCAATATAACAAGAATTAAGATTAAAAAGGATGACAAAGTATTGGTTGATTTGCCTGTAACGGCAGGTATAGCAGTAACAGGTCTGACTGCAATTCTGTCAGCTCCGCTGCTTGCTCTAGGAGTACTTAGCGCTGTTGTTACAAAGGTTACTGTTGAGATAACAAAGGAAGACGGTTCAGTTGAAGTAGTAAACACCTATATAAAGAGTACTATGGATGACGTAAAAGGAAAAATTACAAATATTACCGATAAACTTGGGGATGTAGCTGAAGAAGTAAAAGGAAAGATAACAGAGGTTACAGATGATATATTTGAAAAGATGAAGAATAAGGGTCAGAATCCTTCAAAGGAAGAGGAACAGACTCCTGAAGACAGCAATGTATACAAATATACTGTGAAATTTGATGAAGTTGATACAGACAAAAAAGAAGAAAGTGACAAAACTGAGTAATTCGTATATAATAAAGAAGAAAATTTCTATGTACCCATAAAATTCATTAAATGTATATACACTTTATCATAATAACGTGATATAATAGTTTAGTGCGTAATGAAGCTGGCAGAAAAAGCTTGGATCTTCAAGAAAAGGCATTTATTTGTCTTTTCTTGAAGACATTATTGTTTGATATGGATGCCTAGTGTGTTTGACATTAAAAATGATGCAGATTCATCCTTGTATCTTTTTAGAAGGAAGGTGAAGGTTATTAAATATACACCTAGACAGGAACAAATTATTGAAATAGTTAAAGAAAATCAACCTATTACCAGTGAACACATTGCATCAAAATTAGGATTGACCAGAGCTGCCTTGAGACCTGACTTATCAATATTAACTATGAGTGGTATTCTTGAAGCTCGGCCAAAAGTTGGATACATATATTCAAAAAAGAAGTCGAATAATCTTCTGTATGATTATATTATAGATATAAAAGTTAAAGATATTATGACTAAGGCAGTTACTGTTGGAGAAGAGACTACAGTATATGATGCTGTTGTACATCTGTTTTTGAATGATGTTGGTACTTTGTTTATTGAAAACAAGGGTATGCTCGTAGGAGCAGTTTCAAGAAAGGACTGTCTTAAAATTGCTATAGGAAGTACAGACATACATAAGGTACCTATTGGCATAATAATGACTAGAATGCCTAATATTGTTTTTGTTGAACAAGAGGATAGTGCTTATCGAGTTGCACAAAGGATTATCGAGCATGAGGTTGACAGCTTACCTGTAATTGAGAGAGTATTTGACGGTTCAAAAGAAAACCACAAAATTATTGGCAAGGTTTCCAAAACCAGTATAACAAAGTTGTTTGTTAGGGCAGGCGGAAACAGGTAGGACAAATTTGCGCTAACCGGGACTTAACACGTCCCGTTAGTATATAGATTAATACATATCGGAGGAGTGTTAGAATGGAAAACAAGAAGTATGTGTACCTTTTTAGCGAAGGCGAAGAAACTGCAAAAAACCTTCTTGGCGGAAAAGGCGCTAATCTTGCTGGTATGACAAGATTAGGAATACCAGTTCCTCAAGGATTCATCGTTACAACTGAAGCTTGTAACAAATACTATGATGATGGCAAGAAGATTTCTGAGGAAGTTATAGATCAAATAAATGCATCTATGGCTGAATTGGAAAAGATCAGTGGCAAGAAGTTTGGAAGCTTGGAAAACCCACTGCTTGTATCAGTTAGATCAGGTGCTAGAGTATCTATGCCTGGTATGATGGATACAATTCTTAACCTTGGATTAAATGATGAAACGGTTGAAGTTATGGCTAAGTTAACTAATAATCCAAGATTTGCTTACGACTCATACAGAAGATTCATCCAGATGTTTGCGGATGTTGTTATGGGCGTTGAGAAAAAAATGTTTGAAGGTCTCCTTGATGAAGTTAAGGAAGCAAAGGGATACAAGTATGATACAGATTTAACTGCTGATGATTTAAAGGACTTAGTAGTTAAGTTTAAGGCATTATACAAGAAGGAAAAGGGAGAAGATTTCCCAACAGAACCTAAGGTACAGTTAATTGAAGCTGTAACTGCTGTATTCAGATCATGGGATAACCCAAGAGCTAATGTTTACAGAAGATTGAACGATATTCCTTCAAACTGGGGTACTGCTGTTAACGTACAGGAAATGGTATTCGGTAACAAGGGAGAAACTTCCGGTACTGGTGTTGCTTTCTCAAGAAACCCATCAACCGGAGAAAAGAAGATATATGCTGAGTATTTAATGAATGCTCAAGGAGAAGACGTTGTTGCTGGTATAAGAACACCTGAAGATATATCAACTCTTGAGAAGAGAAATAAGGCAGTTTACGATGAGTTTATGGCTATCGTTAACAAGCTTGAAAATCACTATAAGGATATGCAGGATATGGAGTTTACAATCGAAGATGGTAAGCTTTACTTCCTACAGACAAGAAATGGTAAGAGAACTGCACAGGCAGCACTTAAGATAGCTGTTGATTTAGTTGAAGAAGGATTACTAACTAAACAAGAAGCTGTACTAAAGGTTGAGCCAAAGCAGCTTGATACATTACTTCACCCAACTTTTGATGCTGCTGCATTAAAGAAGGCTACTGTAATAGCTAAGGGTCTTCCGGCTTCACCAGGAGCAGCTTCCGGTAAGGTTGCTTTCAGCGCTGAAGAAGCTAAGGAAAGACATGAAAAGGGCGAGAAGGTTGTTCTTGTTAGACTTGAAACTTCACCAGAAGATATCGAAGGTATGATAGCTGCTGAAGGTATTCTTACAGTTAGAGGCGGTATGACTTCCCACGCTGCAGTTGTAGCTAGAGGAATGGGTGCTTGCTGTGTAGCTGGTTGTGGAGACATAAAGGTTAACGAAGATGAGAGATATTTCGAAGTTGGTGGAAAGAAGTACACTGACAAGGATTATATTTCACTTGACGGTACTACTGGAAATGTTTATGGAGAAGCTATAGATGCTGTTGAACCTGAAATCAGCGGATACTTCGGAACTTTCATGGCTTGGGCTGATGAAATAAGAACATTAAAGGTTAGAACAAATGCTGATACACCACATGATGCTCAGACTGCTGTTAAGTTTGGAGCAGAAGGTATTGGTCTTTGCAGAACTGAGCATATGTTCTTTGCTGAAGACAGAATTCCGGCTGTTAGAGAAATGATAGTTGCTAAGACTGAAGAACAGAGAAGAAAAGCTCTTGCTAAGTTACTTCCAATGCAGAGAGAAGACTTCGTTGGACTATATGAAGCAATGGAATACAGACCTGTTACTATCAGATTCTTGGATGCACCGCTACATGAGTTCTTACCTCATGAAGATGAAGATATAGAAGCATTAGCTAAGGAAATGGGATTAACATTTGAAGATCTAAAGGCTACTGTAGAATCATTACATGAATTCAACCCAATGATGGGACACAGAGGATGCCGTCTAGCTGTTTCATATCCTGAAATAGCTGAAATGCAGACTAGAGCCGTTATAGAAGCTGCTCTTGATGTTAATGAAAGACATCCTGAATATAATGTAATACCTGAAATAATGATTCCTCTTGTAGGAGAAATAAAAGAGCTTAAGTTCGTTAAGGATACAGTTGTTAAGACTGCAGAAGCAGTTTTAGCTGAAAAAGGAAAGAAGTTAGAGTACAAAGTTGGTACTATGATAGAAATACCAAGAGCTGCTCTTACTGCTGATGAAATTGCTAAGGAAGCAGAATTCTTCTCCTTCGGTACTAACGACCTTACTCAGATGACATTTGGATTCTCAAGAGATGATGCTGGTAACTTCTTAAAGCATTATTATGAATCAAAGATTTACGAACAGGATCCATTTGCTAAGCTTGACCAGAACGGTGTTGGTAAGCTTGTAAAGATGGCTGCTGAGCTTGGTAAGTCAACAAGACCTGACATTAAGTTAGGTATATGCGGAGAACATGGTGGAGATCCATCATCAATCGAGTTCTGCCATAATGTAGGACTTAACTATGTATCATGTTCACCATTCAGAGTACCGGTTGCAAGACTTGCTGCTGCACAGGCACAGGTTAAAAACCCAAGAAAGTAATTAAATAAATAAGAAATAGACCAAAGTATTATGCTTTGGTCTATTTTTATGAAAGCTCAGTGTCAAATTTAGTGTTTATAAATTTAATGAATTCTTTTATGAATTCAAGATGGAAAGAGTCTTTTTCTACAGCCTTTGTTAAAAGCATCTGGAATGAATTTTTGTTGCATTTTGAAATATTATTATAATAATCTCTTGATATTTTCCAGTATTTCTGTGGAAAGGCAAGATAAGCTAATAGGTATTTGTACTCATCAATATTTAACTTCCTTTTAGCTTCATAATTTTTTAGTAAACTTTCTGCAATCTGAAGGTCCCATTTTGTGTTGTCCCTTTTAAGTAATCTTCTTAAGAAATAGGCAATGTCATGAACACAATAATCTGTTTTGCAC
>JAEZDX010000316.1 GCA_023417975.1 Bacillota bacterium | reverse complement strand
GATTTTTAAGGAAGAAGGGGCCGAGATAATTACTCCTAATTAAAATTGTTTTACAAAATTATTATACCAAAAAGTATATAATTTTCAATATTATTATATGCTGTAGGTATGCTTTTTTGTGAAGCTTTATAGTAAAAAATATGCAATACAATAATTAAACATAGAATTAATTGCTAAATTTAGTTGAATATAATAGCAAAATAAATTAATATTATATATGTATGTATTTGTTAACTTGTAGTGTGTTTATATAAAAATATTTGAGTTAATACATTAAAAAATTTGCTTTATAAGTACTGAAGTTTAGACGTTTATTAAAGGAATAAATTTAAATGAAAACTCACACATCTGTATGAGGGTTTGTGAAAGGAGAAAATATAAATGGCTAATAACTATTCATTTGATGTTGTATCAGAGGTTGACCTGCAGGAAGTGGATAATGCGGTGAATCAAGCAGTTAAAGAGATATCTCAAAGGTATGATTTTAAAAACAGTAATGTTGAAATAGAACTGAAGGATGAAAGCATCCGTATGTCTGCAGACAATGAATTTAAGCTGGATGCAGCTGCAGAAATATTAAAAGCAAAGTGCATAAAAAGAGGAGTATCAATTAAAGCTTTAGATTTTCAAAAAGTGGAGAAAGCCTCATTGGGAACTGTAAGACAAAATATTAATATAGTAAAAGGAATTACAAAAGAAAAGGCAAAGGATATAGTTGCCGAAATAAAGAACAGTAAAGTTAAAGTTCAGGCTCAAATCATGGATAATCAGTTGAGAATTTCAGGTAAGGATAAAGATGATCTGCAAGCTGCCATACAGCTGCTAAGGACAAAGGATTTTGGTGTTGACTTACAGTTCGTGAATTATAGATAGTGTTTATACTGATATTAGGAGTATAATTTATGGATAATTATAAAGAGATGTACGAAAGGTTGAGGGAAGAGTTTCAGAATTATCAAAGCTTTGCAGAGAAGAATCTTCAAATTATGATGGAGAAAAGCATCAAACTTGAAAAAAGTTTGGACGCAATGGCAAATATAGTAGAGGTAAGCAAATATATAAATTCTTACCTAGGAGATGAAAATCTCATTCCTATGATAAATGACATGATATTGGGGATTCTCGGTGTAACTTATTCGTCCATTTATATAAAAGAAGAAGAGTCTTTGGAAATTAAAGCTACAAATAAGGATACAAAATATTGTTATTATTTCAATGATGTAATATTTAAATCAATGAATTGTGATGAACCCTTTGTTATAAATTCTAAAAGCGCTATATATACAAGTGATGATACTACTAATGTAATCCATTCTCTTATTGGAGTTCCTATAAGACTTAGAGATAAATTCATAGGATATATTATAGTTGAGCATACGCTGTGGAATTTTTTCAGTGATGAACACATAAAGTTTATATCCTCCATCGCAAATCAAATTGCAATAGCACTGGAAAATAACTTTCTTTACAATAAAGTTAAGGAAAGTGCTATAAAAGATGGTATGCTGGAAATATATAATAGAAGGTTCTTTTTGGATAAGGTGAGTGAAATTTTAGAGAAAAATCCTGAGAAAAGCTTTGCTGTAGTGATGATGGACATGGATTTTTTTAAAAAAGCCAACGATACATATGGGCATCAGTTCGGTGATGAAGTGCTTAGGCAGACAGTAAGAATTATTGAACAGCATATTGATCCTAAAGATATTGTTGCCAGATATGGCGGAGAAGAGATAGTTATATATTTGGACTCAATAATGAGCTATATGAATGTATACAATGATATAGATGCTATAAGACAAAGTATAAGTGAAAATGTTGTACAATATGGAAAGTTTTCGAGGAAGATGACTGCCAGCTTTGGAATAAGTTATTATCCCGAAGATGGAAGTACTATTGAAGAAATTTTGAGTGCTGCTGATGAAATGCTGTACGATGCCAAAGAAAGAGGAAGAAACATAGTAGTTTCAACTAGATAGCAATTATAATTAACTTTTATAGGATAGTAAGTGACTTCTTTATTCAATAGAGATATAGGAAGCTAAGGTTTCATATGGAAATCGCCAATGGCGATTTTTTTGTTTATAAAAAATTTTTTTTACGATAGAATAGAATTATAGATCATTGCTTAATTTATTGGTATAAGTAGGTATTTCTCATAAGCTTTATGAAGATGGGGGAGTAGTATATGGATATAAAAAAGCTTAGTAGTCTTATAGAAAAAAATGAAGGCAGAAAGTTGGATTTTAAATTAAAATTGGATTTGGAAACTGAAACAGGAAAAAAGGAGCTTGCAAAGGATGTATGTGCAATAGCCAATTCTAAAGGGGGAAGAGGATATATAATTGTAGGAATTCAGGATAAGACACATGAAATTATCGGTATAGATACAGAGAGTTTCGTAACTGAAGAACAGGTCCAGCAGATAGTGAGTTCCAGATGTGAGCCACCTATTCCCATATCTGTTGATATATTTAGTATTCAAGATAGGAATGTTGGGGTAATTACAATTTTCAATGGAGATCAAAAGCCATATCAGATAAGAGAGCACGGATCTTTTTACATAAGAAGGGGATCAACAACTGATGTTATGAGGAAACAAGAGCTTGTTACGGCTTTTCAGGAAAATCTTAATTTGAATCTGGAGACTTGCCCAGTGCTAAAGAGTTCTGTAGATTGCTTAAATTTTCAACTTGTAGATAAGTACTTTTATTCGAAGGGTATTACAACAAATGACGAGAATAGAACATATTTAATGGAAAGTGCAGGTATAATAGTAAAGGATAGAGAGGCTTATAAGCACGTAGTTACTATGGGTGGACTGTTGGTTTTCTCAAATATAAACAGTGTATATATTCCATATAATATGGTAAGAATAGTGAATAATATAAATAAAGATATAAATAAAGTTTTCATCATACAAGGAAATTTACTGGATATAATAGATGAAAGTGAAAAAAAAGTTAAGGAAATCCTTCCGTCATTTTACCCATCCTATGCAGTGTTAGAAGGAATAAAAAATGCTGTACTATACAGGGATTATGCTGCATATAACAGGGAGATAGAAGTTGTAATTTCAAATAACAGCGTAACAGTGGCTAGTCCGGGTAGTTTAATTAAGGGAAGTCCTGAACCTTTCAATAATGCCGAATATTTTAAAAGAAATATGTGGATTTATGAGAAGATGATAACACTTGATGCTAAGAACAGATTTATGCAGCATGGCAGGGGTTTCAGCGTTATGAAAAAGGCGTTTAAGAATTATGGAAAGGTCAAGTCTATAAATTCATATGACAATAACAGCTTCAAGGTTATTTACCCCGGAATCAAAATGTTAATAAAGTGATAACATTTACAATAGTGATTATGGGTATATTGCAAAAATATTCAGAATATTATATAATCTTAATATATAATAGATACCTAAAATTTATAAAGGGGTGTTTATAATGATTCAAGTATTCTGTGGAAAAAGAGGCTCTGGAAAGACCAAAAATCTCATCGATATGGCAAACAAAACTGTTTCAAGTACAAATGGAGATATTGTTTATATCGATGACGATAGACGACCAATGCTGGAACTTGACAGAAGAATTCGATTTATCTCAACAGATGACTATGGTTTACAAGATTATAATAGCTTCTATGGTTTTTTGTGCGGCATGCTCTCAGAGGATTACGATATTGAGACCATTTTTGTAGATGGTTTGTTTAATATTGTTTCCGGAAAAGTTAGTGATGCGGCACATTTATTTTTGGACTTAGAAAAGCTAAGCACTAAATTTGGACTGCGTATATTTATAAACATAAATCACGAAAATGAGGAATTGCCTGAATTCATTAAGAAATATGTGGCATAAGATTTTATTGGTTTGAAAATAATTTTATCCGGTTAAGGAGGAAAATATATAGGGCATCCAAAGTGTAGTTCACTTGGATGCCCTTTTGGATTTTGCTTAATAAACGACTTATATATGTTTTGAGATAAACTCTATTATAGAAATCATTAATTCAAAAAGAATCAATATAATTACCATTATTTCGAGTTTGGTTCCTCTCTTCTCGTGGGTTAGTGAAGAGAAAACCTCAGTTATATCTTCAAGTACATCGGTTTTGTGTTTCAACTTCTCATACCTGTCATGTAAATCGAAGAGATTTAGAATATCGTCAAAGAAACTTTCGATATCTTCATTGTTCCATGCCGATCTAGGTTTATCCAAAAGCATTAAATAGGAGATAGTATTGTACTTATGTCTTAATATTTTCGCAGAAGTCCTCGCAATTTCGTCATCAGACATCTTAAACTTTCCTGAATCCAAGTAATTAATTATATTCTCGATGCTATCCAATAATTTATCTATATCAGATTCTATTTTCCTAAGTGAAGTAGATTTTGCTAATACGAGGGCAAGTATATCCTGATAGTAGGGCTTGAACTCATTTGCAGTCATGGAATCATTGTATAATGCGTATTCGTATTCTTCAGAGATTTCCAGGCTATAGTCGTCTGAAAACTGAGGAGTATTATTCTTTAAATTAGAATCGATATTTTTAAAGTAATTAATTACATCCTGAATTTCATGATACTCCATATTTATAAATACCAATGTACCGAAGTGGTATATGTATACAGATTTGTTGCTGACTTCTCTAATTATTCCTGTCAGTTGATTCTCTGAAAGAAAAAGTGCATCCTCCCACTTTAATTTTTTGTCTATCCCAAAATGTAAGGCAATGTTATTGAGAGTGATCTCATTACAAAGAACTAATGCCTTAAACTTTAACGATTGCATAAAAAAACATCCTTTCATATGGTATATATATTTATTTTACCATAAATAAAGTATTGCTGTAATAAAAATTAGTATGTTACAAAAAATATGACCATAACTTTTATGAATACTGAATCTATTTAATCATAATATTGGCACAGTAAAAGAAGTTTATTCTATATACATAGTAAATTTACAAACAATTGTAAAAAAATAATAACAAAAAATAAAATAAAATTAATTAACTTAACACAACCTTAACATTGGTGTTGTAAAATGGACTAGTATGTCAAATGAAAAATTTATTTATTGGCTAAGGAGGGCAAAAATGTTTAGTTTATCACCTAAAAATGACAAATTCTTTGATATGTTTATTGAGTTCTCGGGAATTATCGACAAGTCAGCGGCAGCATTGAGGGAATTAGTCGCAAATCCTGTGGATACTGAACAAAAGTTTAAAAGGATTAAGGATATAGAACACGAAGGAGATGCTATGCTTCATAAAATCTTTGAGGAATTGAACAATAGTTTCATAACACCTCTTGATAGAGAAGACATATACAGCATCGGAAGAGCGTTAGATGATGTGTTGGACTTTATGGAGACAACTGCCAGTAGATACGTTATATTTAACCTAAATGAATCTACAGAATATTTTATTACTATGACAGATCTAATTATCAGCAGTGCTAAGGACATAATTGAATTAACTACAGAGTTAAAGAATATGAAGAAAAGCAAATTATTGTTTGATAAGATACTTGTTATTAACTCCTATGAAAATGAAGGGGATGTGACCTTCAGAAAAGGAGTAAGAGAGCTGTTTGACGGCAAGCATGATTCAATAGACATAATTACAAAGAAGGAAGTTTATGAATGCCTTGAAAGTGTATTGGATGCATGTGAGGATGTGGCAAATATTATCGAAGGAGTTGTAATGAAGCATGCTTAACCTTGGCATAGTAACAATAGTTGTTGTGGTGTTGGCATTAAGCTTTGACTTTATAAACGGGTTCCACGATACTGCTAACGCTATTGCTACATCTGTTTCTACAAGAGTATTGAGCCCGTCAGAAGCAATTCTGATGTCAGCGGTGCTAAATTTTGTCGGCGCACTTATAAGTACAAAGGTGGCAAAGACAGTAGGAGGTCATATAGTAGATGGATCTCAGGTTGCTCAAACTGTAGTTTTATCAGCTTTGCTTGCCGCTATTATATGGAATCTAATAACTTGGTATTTCGGAATACCGAGCAGTTCTTCTCACGCAATAATCGGCGGACTAATTGGCGCAGCGATAGTGTATAAAGGTACTTTTTCAATAGTGCAATGGGGAAATCTTATGTCAGAAGTTGTGCTATGGTTGTTTTTATCTCCAGTGATAGGTTTTATAATGGGATACATAATAATGGTTATATTAAATTGGATATTAAGGAAAACGAAGCCTAAAACAGTTACAAGAGTGTTTTCCAAGGCGCAGATAGTGTCTGCTGCTTTAATGGCCTTCAATCATGGAGGAAATGACGCACAAAAATCTATGGGTATAATAAGTATGGCTTTAGTTAGTGCCGGTGCTATATCAACCTTCCACGTACCTACTTGGGTTAAAATTTCCTGTGCAGTTTCAATGGCGTTGGGAACCTCCATAGGAGGATGGAAGATTATAAAGACCATGGGAGTTAACATGGCAAAGCTTGCGCCTGTTAATGGATTTGCTGCAGAAACGGGAGCAGCAGCTGTAATTTTCACTGCTACTATGTTGAAAGCCCCTGTTAGTACAACTCATATAATTTCAGGATCTATAATGGGTGTAGGTGCATCAAAGAGACTTACTTCTGTAAACTGGGCTTTGGCAAAGAATATTATGTCTACATGGCTTTTGACAATTCCTATTTGCGCAATAGTTGCGGGAGTATCCATGGCTATTATAAAATTGTTTTAAAAGGGCTTTTAGCCCTTTTTACTTTTCTATTGAAAAATCCCCATATAACCTATATACTATAAATGATTCAGGCTTTAGTCAGTGAACGGAGGTAAACATATGTCAAGCATTTATGATGTGCTTCTAGAGAGAGGCTATATTAAACAGATGACTCATGAAAATGAGATAAAGGAATTGTTAGAGAAGGAAAAAGTTACATTTTATATAGGATTTGATCCTACTGCAGATAGTTTGCATGTAGGACATTTTCTTCAATTGATGGTAATGTCTCATATGCAGAAGGCTGGACACACACCTATTGCATTAATAGGCGGAGGAACTGCAATGATAGGCGATCCTACAGGTAAATCGGATATGAGAAGAATGATGACAAGGGAAGAAATTGACCATAACAGCAATTGCTTTAAGGAACAGATGTCCAGACTAATTGATTTCAGCGAAGGTAAAGCTATAATGGCTAATAATGCTGATTGGCTTTTAGATCTTAATTATGTTAATTTTATTAGAGAGATAGGCGTTCATTTTTCTGTAAACAAGATGCTGTCAGCTGAATGCTTTAAGCAGAGATTGGAGAGAGGTCTATCCTTTTTGGAATTTAATTATATGCTGATGCAAGGCTACGACTTTTTAGAATTAAACAGAAGATACGGATGTGTAATGGAACTTGGCGGAGACGATCAATGGTCTAATATTTTAGCAGGTGTTGATTTAATTAGAAGGAAAGAAGCTAAGGCTGCCTTTGGTATGACATTTACATTACTTACAAATAGTGAGGGTAAGAAAATGGGTAAAACCGAAAAGGGTGCTGTTTGGCTTGATAAAGAAAAAACAAGTCCTTATGAGTTTTATCAATATTGGAGGAATGTCAGTGATTCCGATGTGGAAAAATGTCTTGCACTTTTAACCTTCCTTCCAATGGATGAGGTAAGAAGACTTGGTGCATTAAAGGATTCACAAATAAATGAAGCAAAGAAAGTATTGGCATATGAAGTTACGAAGCTAATACATGGAGAAGAGGAAGCTGAGAAGGCGAAATCAGCAGCGGAAGCGTTATTCAGTGGTGCAGGTGACATGAGCAATGTACCTACAGATACTATAGGAAGAGAAAACTTAAACAGACCGCTTCTTGATATTTTAGCTGAGTTGAAAATAATACCTTCTAAGGGAGAAGGTAAAAGACTCATACAGCAGAATGGTTTAAGCATTAACGATGAAAAAGTTACTGATATAGGAAGAACCTTGAAGGAAGAGGACGTTAAAGAAGGCTTTGCACTTATTAAGAGAGGCAAGAAAAACTATAATAGAATAAACATTGAATAAAGAGCCGTTGGCTCTTTATTCATATAGACTATTATAGGTAGGGATTACAACTGTTTCACATATAAACTAATTGTAAAAAATTACGATAATTAAAAGAAAGACTGAATCGGAGGTGAGCAAATGGCAGGAATTTGGAATGTAAACAGTGTATATAATTCAATGCAGAAGAAAATATCAGGAAAAATTTCTTTTCAGATTGGGGAAATTATAGCTGCACGAATAATTTCCAAAGGTGATGATGGGAAAAGTATAAATGTGAGAACCTTAGATGGCTGGATGTTTCCTGCTTTGCTTGAAGAACCTATGGAATTCTTGCCTGATATGCTCATACGTATGCAAGTCTCAGGCTATGAGGATGGAAAGCTTAAGCTAAAACCAATAGTTATAAAATCGGATGGGGAAGCTGAAGGAGAACAATCGCTGGCAGAAATTATGAAGACTAATAGCCTGGAGGAAGAGGATGTTGATCTGTTAAAGACTATGGCAAAATACACTATGCCATTAACACGTGAAAATATTTCAAGGGTTAAGTCTTTATCGGCATTTATTAATAAAATGAATGAAGATGATAATGAACTGCCACAGTTTATTTCAAAATACCTTTTAAGCAATAAGGTAAGCGGAGACAGCGAGAAAGGTAAGGAAATTACTAAAACTTTGAACAGCTTTTTTGAGGAGCTTAAAACTCTTTCTGTTGAGGATGTTTTAACTATGGAAGAAAGTAACATGGAACTGACTACTGACAGCATAAAAAGCTTTAAGGATATATTTAAGCAGAGCGGAGGTCTTACTAAAAGTTTGGAGGTATTTGAAGCCGAGCTAAGTAAAATTACTGAAAAACGTGAAAGCGTTACTGGACAAGTTCAGCAAGTACAGGAACAACATCAGGAGCTGCAGGGTCAAGTGGAGCAAAATAAAGAAGCAAACCCCACAAAACCCATTGAAGTTTTTATGAATGCAGCTGAAAAGGCAGGAAAAGAAGAAGCAGTTATTTCAGAAGAAGCAGTTATTTCAAATGTTGGAAAGCAGAAAGCTGCTGAGACTACAAGCGAAAGCCATCAATATTTAAAAAATTATATTACAGATATAATTAAAGAAAAGCTTGCAGAAATGCCTGCACAAAAGAGAGCAGACTTAAGCAATAACATAAGCAGATTGACCTTGGATAAGTTGACAGAAGAATTAATTAAAGAAACGGACTATGAAGTGCCAAAGGATATACAAAAGAGCAGTGTAAAAACTGATTTTAAGGAAGAAACTAAAAAACAGCCTCAACTTGAAAAGCGGGTAAGTGAGGTTATAAAAAATATATTGAACGAGGATATAAAGTTTGAGGATAAAGATATCAAAGCAATAGTTAAACTAATAAAAACAAAAGACGAAGCAATAGTTTTGAAGCATAAAGAATTAAGCAGTGAGGAAATAGTTTCAGCGGTTAAAAATGAAGTAAGTCAAAGAATGGATGAAGTAAAAAGCATTATTAGGTCAGTCATTAATTCAAAGGAAGATATGGACAATAATGTGTGGAAAAATATAGCTTCAAACTTTAAATCGAATATAAGTGATGTAAAAGCTTTTAATTCCGTTTCCGGTCAGTATTATTATATGGATATGCCAATAAAGCTGTATGAAAAGGAATATCCTTGCAAGCTTATTATCAAGGATGACAGAAAAAAAGGAAAGGCTATTGACACATCAAATTTTAAAATGGCATTAAGTGTTTCAACTATTAATATTGGAATTGTAGATGCATATGTGACTGTGAAGGAAAAGAATATGAAAGTTGATTTTAAGTGTGAAGAAAAATGGATGAATATACTTAATATGGCTAAAGATAAACTATGGAAAATTTTAAGTAAATCCGGATATAATATAACTATAGAAGTGTCTCAAAAAGAGGTTCAGCTGGATGTTACGAGCTGTAGGGATTTTTTCGATGACAGCCAGAATTCAAATATAAATGTCAAGGTTTAAATAGGTGAAAAATATGACTAAACGTAAAAGAGCAGCAGCTCTTCAGTATGAAAAAAATTATGATGCGCCTATAGTCACTGCATCCGGTATCGGCGTAATAGCAGATAAAATAGTTGAATTGGCGGAAGAAAATAAAGTTCCTGTAGTTGAAAATGAAGAATTGGCTAATCTGCTTACTAATGTAGATGTGGGAAATTCTATACCCGTAGAACTATATGATGCAGTGGCACAAATTATAGCCTATATTGTGGATTTGGATAAATTATTAGACAGAGGTGATTAGATGGCCTTATATGCAATATCAGATCTTCACTTGGCACTGGATGAGAGCAAGCCAATGGATATATTTGGTGAGAATTGGTACAGGCACCATGAAAAGATCAAGGATAATTGGAAAAGGGTAATAAAAGAGGAAGATACGGTACTTATTGGCGGTGATATTTCATGGTCAATGAAAATAGAGGAGGGGCTTAAAGAGCTTCAATGGATTCATGAGCTTCCCGGGAAAAAGATAATAATAAAAGGTAACCATGATTATTGGTGGGGAAGCATTAATAAGTTAAATAATATGTATGAAGATATGAAATTCATACAGAATAACTGCTTCAATTATGAAGATTATGGAATATGCGGTACGAGAGGCTGGATATGTCCGGGTTCTGATAAATTCACCAATAGTGATTTGAAAATATATAAAAGAGAACTTATAAGGCTTAGGTTATCTATTGACAGTGCTAAAAACTCAGGTTATAAAAAGCTCATTGCAATGGTGCATTATCCTCCTACTAATGAAAGATTTGAAGATTCAGGCTTTACAGAGATATTTAAAGAGTTCGGAGTAGAAAAAGTTATTTATGGCCACTTACATGGACCGTTTTATTATAATATTTTAAATGGAGTGAAGGAAGGTGTGGAGTATATTATGACATCTTCCGATTATATC
>JAEZDX010000295.1 GCA_023417975.1 Bacillota bacterium | reverse complement strand
CCCTATAACCTTCCATGGCTAGGTAAGAACAAAGATTGATATTAGTAGTTGTCTTTCCTACTCCACCTTTTTGATTAAATATGCTTATAACTTTCATGCAAAATTCGCCCAATAGAATAATCCCACGGGCTGCCTCCTTTCAACGTACATTAATATTATATATTTTATTTATTAAATATGAAAGATACAAATGTCTTAAATTAATTATTTCTTTAAAATTTTATAAATTTTTTAGCAAAAAAACACAACTAACGGAACGTTAGTTGTGTTTCACGTGAAACTAATTATTTCTTGGGAATCTTTATAGTAACCTCAATACAATCTTCTAACTCTTTTGATTTATACATTGCATTTATGCCATACTTATCAAACACTTGCTTAATAGTATTTATATACACCTTAGAAGCAAATATTCCTTTAATTCTTTTTTTACCATCAAGCGCTATTTCCGCAAGTTGTTCTTTATTTACTTCTTTCTCAATAAGTCTCTCTGTATCCTTAACATTTAACTTTTTATCAACAATAATTTTAAGAATTTTCACTTGTTTATCTTCATCAGCAATTTTTAACAGAGCACGAGCATGCCTCTCAGTAAGCTTATTCTCCAGGAGAGTTTTTCTAACTTCTTCAGTAAGCTTTAATAATCTTAACTTATTGGCAATTGTAGACTGTTTCTTTCCAATTGTCTCTGCAAGTTGTTCTTGTGTATAGGAATGCTCCTTAATTAAATTATAGTATGCTTCAGCTTCTTCGATATAATTTAGATCTTCTCTTTGTAAATTTTCAAGTAATGCAATAGCTGCTGATTCTTTATCCGTTATGTCGACAACTATTGCCGGTACAACTTCCATACCTATCTTTCTTGCAGCTCTCAACCTTCTCTCCCCTGCCACCAGTTCATAAGAATTTTCACCCATTTTTCTTACTGATAGAGGTTGGATTATTCCATATGCCTTTATTGATTGTGCTAATTCATCTATAGCATCATCATCAAAATGCTTTCTAGGTTGATATATATTCGGTAATATATTTTCAGGAGCTATAAAAAATATTTCATTTTGCATACTAAACCCATCCCTTTATATTAGCATTAGTTGATTTATATATCTATTTTCTATATATTTCCATCAAATCCTCTTTTTATATAAATAATTCATAAGACACAATAAAATAATTTATTACATATTAATACATTATTTTAAAGGCTTCTTCGTTATAATACCTGCCTTTCTCGGATATGCAGCAGGTGTACTTTTCATTTTCTTTACAATTACAATATTATGTTTTAGTTCTGTTTCTTCAATATCAACAGGAATAATCTTCTCAATTTTTCCTCCAAGCATCGCTATGGCATTTCTTGATTCTTCAATCTCAGCCTCCACTGCCGGACCTTTCATCGCGATAAAATATCCGCCAACCTTTACATATGGAATACATAATTCGCTTAGTACAGACATATTAGCTACTGCTCTAGAGACAGCCGCATCAAACTTTTCTCTATACTCGACTTTTCTCGCCAAATCTTCAGCTCTAGAATGAATTGTGTCGATATCTTTTAAATTAAGTTGACCAATAACTTCATTTAAAAAGTTAATTCTTTTGTTCAAAGAATCTAAAAGCATAACCTTTTTGGAACTATCCGCAATCTTTATCGGTATTCCCGGAAATCCTGCACCTGTACCTATATCAATAATACTTTTCAAGTTTTTAAATTCAGTAAATCTATAGCATTTTATACTATCAATAAAATGCTTCTTAATTATCTCATCTTCATCAGTTATAGCGGTAAGATTTATCTTCTCATTCCATTCTTTAACCATATTCATATATTTAACATATTTGTCATACATTTCTATATTAAAGCTAAGGCCTTCCTTATTAAATGCCTTTTCCATTATATCATAATACTTTAGATTTTCATCCATAAATTTATCTCCCTTTTCTATTGAGCTGTTCTAAATATATAAGCAGTACAGAAATATCAGCAGGTGATACACCAGAAATTCTTGATGCTTGACCTATATTCATAGGTTTTATTTTCCCGAGTTTTTGTTTTGCTTCTATACGAAGTCCCTTTATTTCTTCATAATCTATGTCTTCCGGCAATCTTCTATTTTCAAATTTCTTAAACTGATTAACCTGCTCCAATTGCTTTTCTATATATCCTTCATACTTCGCAGTTATGTTTACCTGTTCCGATATACTTTCTTCTAACTGCGGTCTTTCACTATCCAATTCGATGACTTTGAAATAATCCAGCTCGGGACGCTTAATCAATTCGTATAATGGTATGGGCTTTTTTAGTTCAGTTGAACCAAGGTTTTTAAGAAACTCATTAACTTCATTCTTATTTGTTATTTGCACTTTCTTAATTCTTCCGATTTCATTTTCGATAGCCTCTTTACGCTTAAGGTAATTTTCATAGCGATGACGAGAAACAAGCCCTGAATCATATCCTATTTGAGTCAATCTAAGATCAGCATTATCCTGCCTTAACAGAAGTCTATATTCTGATCTTGAAGTCATGATCCTATATGGTTCATTTGTACCTTTTGTTACAAGATCATCAATTAATACTCCAATATATGCATCTGATCTCTTTAGTATCATAGGTTCTTTACCATTAATCCACAATGCTGCATTTATTCCCGCTACAAGTCCTTGAGACGCAGCCTCTTCATACCCTGATGTTCCATTAATCTGCCCTGCACCAAAAAGACCTTTTATATTTTTAAATTCAAGTGATAATTTTAATTGAGTGGGATCAATACAATCATATTCGATTGCATATGCAGTTCTCAGCATTTCAACATTCTCCAGCCCCGGAACTGTTCTCAGCATCGCTATCTGAACTTCTTCAGGTAGTGAGCTGGACATCCCTTGAACATAAAGTTCATCAGTACTTTCACCTTCAGGCTCAATAAAAATTTGATGCTGTGTTTTATCAGGAAATCTCATAACTTTATCTTCAATAGAAGGACAATATCTCGGGCCTACCCCCTCAATACTTCCATTATACATAGGAGACCTATAAATATTATCTCTAATTACCTTATGGGTTTCTTCGTTAGTATATGTCAAGTAACAAGATACTTGTTCACGACTTATATCTTTACTTATAAATGAAAATGGTATAATTTTGTCATCACCTTTTTGCTCAACCATCTTTGTAAAATCCACAGACCTTCTATGAATTCTTGCCGGTGTTCCTGTCTTAAATCTTCTTAATACAATTCCCAAATCAACAAGGCTTTGCGATAATTCATTAGCTGGTTGTAAACCATTTGGTCCACTGTTATAATCTACATCACCTATAATTACTCTTGATTTTAAGTACACTCCTGTGGCTAGAATAACAGCCTTTCCATTAAAAAATGCACCATTCTTTGTTAATACTCCTTTTATCTGTCCATCTTGTACTTCTATATTCACGACTTCAAGCTGTCTAATAAAAAGATTCTCCTGCTGCTCTAGTACATGCTTTAGTCTCTCATGGTATTTTCTTTTATCCGCCTGTGCTCTCAACGAGTGCACTGCGGGACCTTTAGATGTATTTAGCATTCGGGATTGTAAGAAAGTATTATCTATATTAATGCCCATTTCTCCACCTAAGGCATCAAGTTCTCTTACAAGATGTCCCTTCGCCGTACCTCCCACATTTGGATTACATGGCATCATTGCTATACTATCAAGGTTAAGTGTACAAATGAGTGTTTTGCAGCCCATTCTTGCACAAGCTAATGCAGCTTCACATCCCGCATGGCCTGCCCCAATTACAATAACGTCATATTCTCCGCCAAAATACTTCATACGTTCCCCTACTTTCCTATACAAAATTCAGAAAATATTTTATCCAATAAATCTTCTTCAAGTGTCTCACCGGTAATTTCTCCAAGATTTGACCATGCACCCCTTGCATCTATACTAGCTAAATCAATTGAAAATCCTTGTTCTAATGTACTAAGTGCATCCTTACACTTTTCTTCCGCCCTAACTAAAGCTTCCTTATGTCTGCTATTTGTAACTAATATGTCTGTTGCAGATATATTACCTTTGAAAAATAATCCTTTAATTCTTTCTTTTAATTCGCTGATACCTTCACCTGTCAATGTAGATATCTTAATTATATTGTCTATATCTACATTATTAATCGACTTGATATCTAACTTCTCTTCAAGATCAGTCTTGTTTAATATGATTATACTTTTCTTATCTTTTATATACTCAATTATTTCAATATCATCACTTTCTAATTTTTTGCTTATATCCAGTAATAATATTATAAGATCCGCCTCATTAATTTTTTGTTTAGTTTTTTCTACACCTATTTTTTCAACTACATCCTCTGTTTCTCTAATACCTGCAGTGTCAATTATCTTAAATGGTATTCCGTCAATATTGATATATTCCTCTATTACATCTCTTGTAGTTCCAGGGACATCAGTAACTATAGCTCTATTCTCCATCAGTAAAGTATTAAGCAGTGAAGACTTTCCAACATTAGGTTTTCCAACTATAACCAAACCTAGCCCATCTCTGATAATTTTTCCTTCACTTGCGGTATTAATGAGCTTATTAATATCATTTATTAAATTCTTTAAATCACCTTTTATCTTTTCTGCTGTGGCTTCCTCTAAATCATCCTCCGGGAAATCCACAGTAGCCTCAATATGTGCAATAATACTCAACAATCTATTTCTGAAATTATTTATTTCCCGGGAAATTCTCCCCTCTGACTGAAGCAATGCAGATTTCATAGATAATTCTGTCTTAGATCTTATTATATCAATAACCGCTTCGGCTTGACTTAAATCTATTCTTCCATTTAAAAATGCTCTTTTTGTAAATTCTCCCGCATCTGCTAA
>JAEZDX010000264.1 GCA_023417975.1 Bacillota bacterium | reverse complement strand
GAGCCTTTTCTTCTGCTTGTCTAAATAAGTCTCTTACTCTAGCCGCCCCCATTCCGACAAACATTTCCACAAAATCAGAGCCGGAAAGTGAGAAAAACGGCACCTTTGCTTCTCCTGCTACAGCTTTCGCAAGAAGTGTCTTTCCCGTTCCCGGAGGGCCAACAAGTAAAGCTCCTTTAGGCAATTTCGCTCCTATGTCCATATATTTCTTCGGATTGTGCAGAAAATCTACAATTTCCACAAGTGATTCCTTTGCTTCTTCCTGTCCTGCTACATCCATAAAATTCTTTCCGGTTTCATTTTCGGCATACAGTTTAGCGGTATTCTTCCCAAAAGACATGACTCCTCCTCCGGTACGTCTATCCATCCTTCCAAAAATAAATCTTCCAAGAATCATAAAAATAACTATTGGTGCCACCCAATACAAAACAAAGTTCATGATAGGATTTGTTTCAGGAACTTCAGTATTATACTGTGCGCCCGACTCCTGAAGTAGTGTTATTAACCCGGAATCCTTTAAATTCCCTGTATACATTGTCTTTATTTTCTTGCCTTCCTGCTGTTTAGGCGTTACCACTATCTTTTCTTTCTGAATAACAACCTTTTCTACCTGCTTTTGCTTTAATAAATCAACAAATTTATTATAGGAAATTTGCTCAGTAGTCACATTTACAATCAATGTATTTAAAAGAAGAACTATAAAAATAACGCCTACAACATAAATAATTCCATATTTGAACTTTTTATCGTTAAACATATTAACCCTCTGCCTCCCCAGACATTTTCCGCTCTTTTAATATTACTTTAGAATTCCGAACCTGCTAAATGGAAATACTCTAATCTTAGCCTTACCTTTTATATCTTTTTTATCTATGTATGGATTTTTCCACAACCTGCTGTCATTGGAATTAGCTCTGTTATCCCCAAGAAATAAAAAGTGATCTGCCGGAACATCAAATTTTCCGGTTATTGGACTTTTATTTGCTACATAGGGTTCTTCAATTTTAGTGCCATTAACAAATACACTGCCGTCATCGGTTACTTCTACATGCTCTCCAGGAAGTCCTATAACCCTTTTTATAAGGAGTTCTCCCAACTCATCAGATTGAAATACTACTATGTCCCCTCTTTTTATATTTCCAGTATTATATACCCTGGTTGCAAAGCATTGATCACCGACTTCAAGTGTAGGCGACATGGACAGAGATGGAATATAAATCTTAAACAGCAGAAACTTATTTATTATTATTGCCAAAACAGCAGCCAAGGCTATAGGTATTATAAAATCCGATATAATTTTTTTTGTTTTACTCAACTCATACACCTGCTTCCAAAATAAATTCGCATAATTTTATTTTCCAATTATGACACATATCTTTAATTAATATTCTCCATTGAAATTTAACCATACATTTAATTATATAATAACAATATGTGCTTGTATATCCCAATAGATTGTATGCCACAGTTTTCTTACATAAAATCTTTTCATCATCATGTTGTTATAATAAAACACTATACTACATCAGAATATTATACTATAATTTATACTAGAATACAGATGTAGGATTTTAGCTTTCATTATATATTCAATTTATTTTTGTGCGACTCAGGATGTAAATGTGAAATCGTACATCTAAATTGTACTTAGCAGTTGGAGGATTTTATTATGACTAAACTTGCACCATCTATTTTATCTGCAGATTTTTCAAAGCTTGGTGATCAAATTACCCTGTTGGAAAACTCAGGTGCGGACTTAATTCATATTGATGTAATGGACGGCAACTTTGTTCCGAATATATCAATAGGCTTTCCGGTAATTAAGTCTATCAGAGGCTGTACTGCACTGCCTTTTGATGTTCATCTCATGATATCACACCCTTCCCAATATATAGAGAAATTTGTTAAGGTAGGTGCTGATTATATAACTGTTCACTATGAAAGTGTGATTCATATTGACAGATTGATACGGCAAATAAAAAGCTTTAATGTTAAGGCAGGTATAGCACTGAATCCTGCTACACCTATTTCCGTGCTTGAACACCTGCTTCCCATGGTGGACTTGGTACTTATAATGAGCGTAAATCCAGGCTTTGGCGGCCAGAGTCTTATAGACCATACTTTAGATAAAATTGTGACTTTAAAAAATATTCGTGAAAGTAACGGGTATAATTATCTCATAAGCATTGATGGCGGTGTAACTGAAGAAAACTGCCGTCATGTAGCTTCTTGCGGTGCCGATATATTGGTGTCAGGTTCCAGTATATTTAAAAACGGAACAATAGAGAAAAATGTGCAGAACTTTAAAGATTTAATTACCTTTTAAGTAAACAACTTCATATATAAATTTATCGAAATAAAAATTTGTTGAAGACTCAAAGTTCTCATTTTGAAGTCCAATGAAATGAAGTTGTTGGAAGCAAAGACGCGGCATAAACCGCGTCTTTTACTTTAAACAACTTCTTCTTCTTCCTTTTTTGTAAGATCTATCTTATATTGTTTTGCAATGTCCACCAAGGTATCCAATGCTCTTATTATTTGCTCTTCCTTATGTTCACTTATAACACAGAATCTTAGCCTTGCCTGACCTCTGGGTACTGCTGGATAAACCGCCGGCGGTACAAATATGCCCTTTTGCAGCATAATATTGCTTATAAGAAACGCATCCTCATCCTCACCAACCATGATAGGAATAATAGCGGTTTCACCGGCAAGACAAGTGTCGAGACCTCTCTTACGAGCTTCTGTTATAAAAATCTCTATATTCTTATGAAGCTTCTTAACCGCCGTATTATCTCTTTCTAGTATATTTATAGCTTGAAGAGTTGCAGCAGCAGATGGTGGATTAATTCCTACAGAAAACACAAATCCGGGCACGCTGTATTTTAAATATTCTATAAGACATTTCTTTCCCGCAAGGTATCCTCCGCAAGTTCCTAATCCCTTTGAAAGTGTCCCCATCTTTATATCTATATCATAAGGTTCCAAATCAAAATACTCATCTACTCCTCTACCATGTTCTCCAATAACACAGGCGGAATGTGCTTCATCCACCATAAGAAAAAATCCATATTTTTTCTTGAGTTTAACAAATTCCGGTATAGGCGCAATGTCACCATCCATTGAATAAACGCCTTCAACTACTACAAGTATTTTTTCATACTTGCTTCTCACATTTTTTAATATACTCTCCAAGGC
>JAEZDX010000258.1 GCA_023417975.1 Bacillota bacterium | reverse complement strand
AAGCCTTTTGGAACCCCAGGTATAACCTGGGGTATTCTAAATACAATAAAAAAACTCTTGTAGATGGTCTACAAGAGTTTATGCTCCTTGTCTTCCCATCTTCTAGGTATACACCTACTGGAATTAGCACCTTTTGAATAATTCAAGGTTGCTGGGCTTCATAGGGCCAGTCCCTCCGCCTCTCTGGATAAGAAGTTTTATTCGGTTTTAATTTCATACTATTCCGATATGTTTTATCGTTAGATTTATTATATTGAAAAGTAATCATGCTGTCAATAGGTTCTTTATATATTTTTGTAGGTTCCATATGGAACCTACAAAAATAAGTTTAGCTCTTAAAGCAGCCCATTACCATAATTAGGCCTTCCTAATCCCAAGTTCCTTTAACTGCTTTTCATCTACTACATTAGGAGCCTCAGTCATTGGATCGAAAGCATTTTGATTCTTAGGGAATGCTATAACGTCTTTAATATTGTCAGTTCCTGTTAAGAACATTATCATTCTATCAAAGCCAAAAGCCAAACCGCCGTGTGGTGGTGGACCGTACTTAAACGCCTCAAGCAGGAAGCCAAATCTCTCCCAGGCGCTTTCATCTGTAAAGCCCAATACATTAAACATCTTTTGCTGAAGATTTGTGTCATGTATTCTTATACTTCCGCCGCCCAACTCTTCACCGTTTAGTACTATATCATAAGCTTTAGCTCTAACCTTTGAAGGATCAGTATCCAAGTATTGAATATCCTCATCCATTGGCATAGTGAAGGGGTGGTGCTCAGCCACATATCTCTTTTCCTCTTCGTCATAGGATACTAGTGGAAATTCAGTAATCCAAACAAACTTGTATTCCTTATTGTCCTTAAGAATTTCTAATTTCTTGGCTACTTCCAATCTTAATGCACCTAAAGAATTGAACACAACTTTATTAGTATCTGCCACTATGAAAATAATATCGCCTTGCTTTGCTCCCATAGCTGCAATAACTTCATTTATTTTATCATCTCCGAGGAACTTCTGAATTGGAGATTTCACACCGTCTTCCTTGTATGCAATCCATGCAAGACCTTTAGCCTTGTAAGTCTTAACAAATTCACCGAATCTGTCAATATCCTTTCTTCCCATAGCTGCTCCGTTATCAACCTTTATAGCTCTAACAGAACCGCCTTTTTCCAAAGCATCCTTAAATACTGCAAAAACCACTCCGGATACTATGTCACTTATATTTGTTATTTCCATGCCGAATCTAAGGTCAGGCTTATCTGAACCGTATTTCTCCATTGCTTCCCTATAAGGCATTCTTCTTATTGGAGTTTCAACCTCTACGTTAAGTAATTCTTTAAATACTCTCTTTACAAGACCTTCATTTAAAGTCATTACATCTTCTGCCTCAACAAAGGACATTTCCAAATCAACCTGGGTAAACTCAGGCTGTCTGTTAGCTCTAAGATCTTCATCTCTGAAGCATTTAACTATCTGGAAATACCTATCAAAGCCGGAAACCATCAATAACTGCTTAAACAGCTGAGGTGACTGAGGCAGAGCATAGAACATACCCGGATAATTTCTGCTTGGTACAAGATAATCTCTGGCACCTTCAGGAGTGCTCTTAGTAAGCATTGGTGTTTCAACCTCCAAGAAGCCATTTTCATCCAAATAATCTCTAATTATTTTCCCACATTTGTGTCTCACCATAAATATATTCTGCATATCCGGTCTTCTTAAATCCAAATATCTGTATTTCATTCTTATAGTTTCTGCTGCGTCCAAATTTTCTTTTATGTATATTGGTGGAGTTTCCGATTCTGAAAGAATCTTTATTTCCTCCCCTTTTAATTCAAATTGTCCGGTTTTCATATTCGCATTGGGAGCCTCTCTTCTAGCCAAGCTTCCTGTAACTGCTATACAGTACTCGGATCTTACACTGTCAGCCTTCTCAAAGGCTTCCTTATTGATAGCTTCTCCGAAAACAACCTGGAGAACTCCGCTTTTATCTCTTAAATCCACAAATATAAGGGCTCCCAAATTTCTCTTTCTTTGTACCCAGCCCATTACCGTAATTTTTTCATCCAAGTTTGCTTCGGTAACATTTCCGCTTAATATAGTTCTCTTTAATCCATTTAATGCTTCTGCCATAGTGTATTCCTCCTGTTATTCCCCTCTAATAATGTGATGAACAGCATCATAATCATCAAGGTCAATATCGACAATACTGCCATCTTCCATCTTCTTAAGCTTTGCCTGTTTTTTTGCAAGCTCATCTTCACCAAGTATAATTGTATATTTTGTACCTAATTTATTGGCATATTTCATCTGTGCCTTTACACTTCTTCCCATATGATCGCAATCGCACTTTATACCTCGTCTTCTAAGCTCATAGGCAAGCTTCACCGCTTCAAAGGACGCTTTATCCCCCATTGAGCCTATATAAAGCTCAATATGCTCTTGCTTAGGTATTTCGATACCAGCTGCTTCCAAAGTCATTATAAGACGCTCCAAACCCATACCAAAGCCTACAGCAGGCATTGCCGGTCCCCCTATCTGTTCTATAAGATAGTCGTATCTACCGCCGCCGCATACGGTTATATCATTGTTAATTATTTCGAATACGGTTTTGCTGTAATAGTCCAAACCTCTGACTATGTAAGGATCCACTTCATAGGCAATCCCCATTGCTTCCAAATATCCCTTCAGCTTTTCCATATGCTCCTTGCATTCATCACATATGTAATCAATAATAACCGGTGCAGATTTTGTTATGGCTTTGCACTTTTCTTCTTTACAGTCCAATATTCTCATAGGGTTTCTTTCATATCTACTATTACAAGTAGGACAAAGGTTTTCAAGATTATCCTTTAGAAACTCCTTTAGTGCTTCATTGTACTTTTTTCTGCACTCCGGACAGCCTATACTGTTAATGTGCAACTTTAAATTCTCTATACCGAATTCGGAAAAGGCTCTCATTGCAATGCTTATAACTTCTGCATCCAATGAAGGCTGTGGTGCACCAAAGACTTCAACACCAAACTGATGATGCTCTCTCAGTCTTCCCTTTTGAACGTTCTCATAACGGAACACAGGTGTAAAATAAAACAACTTAGTAGGTTGAGCTTCGCTATAAAGACTGCTTTCTATAAATGCTCTTACTGCAGGAGCAGTGCCTTCCGGCTTCAAGGTTACACTTCTTTTACCTTTATCTTCAAAAGTGTACATCTCTTTTTGAACAACATCCGTAGTTTCTCCTACGCCTCTGATAAATAATTCAGTAGCTTCAAAAGCCGGAGTTCTTATTTCTCTGCAGCCATATTGTTCAGCAATTTTTTTTAATCTACCTTCTACATAGTGCCACTTATATGACTCCTGAGGAAGTAAATCTTTTGTGCCCTTAGGTGCCTGTATCATTAAATAAACCTCCTTAATGTTCGTCAGAGTATGCGCCTGCTTGATACGCTTAAGTTGCACTTTTGTACAATGTATCCAGCAGTTCTATTTTACCTTCTATCATTTCATTAACTCTTTTCACATATTCACTGACTTCTTTTAAATTTGCATATCTTTCTATTCTGTTTTCATCACTAAAAACAACCTTTGTTACGGCATCTGCTCCCAATGCAATTATAGTTTGATTTTCTTCCATAATTTTTATATTATAAATGCATTCCATGCCCTTTCTAGCATACCCTATGTTCTCCATATTTCCAATCATATTTTTTTGTCTGTACAAATAATAGGGTATCATATTTAATCTTTCTGCTGTAACTCTTGTCATATCAAACATTTGCTTAAGTTCTTCTATTCCAAGTCCGCTTGAATATTTATTATTCAAAAGCTGCTCATGAAGCTTCGAGCCTCTTTTTATAGACATGCCATGCACTGTTATGCTATCCGGTTCTAATTTTAAAAGCTCAAAACAGGAATTTTCAATTTCCTTAATACCTTCTCCCGGCAATCCCACGATAATATCCATATTAATATTATTAAAGCCCATTTTACGAGCCATATGGTACTTATTTCGCACATCCTCTACGGTATGAAATCTGCCTATGCTCTTCAATGTACTGTCATTCATACTCTGAGGGTTTATGCTTATTCTTGTAACTTCAAAGTCCTTCATTATCTTGAGTTTTTCTTCCGTTATACTATCCGGTCTTCCCGCTTCAACCGTGAACTCCTTAAGAGGATAATCCTTTACAAAGCACCCATAAATTGAAGACATTATAAATTCAAATTCACTGCTGTTTACAGATGTTGGTGTGCCTCCTCCGAAATAAACGCTTTCAACTATTATATCTCCTTCTCTTATGTAGGAAGCCAAACTCTCAATTTCGTATTTAAGAGCCTCTAAATAAGGTTGAACGAGCTTACCATTCCCAACTATAGAATTGGATGTAAAGGAACAATAAGCGCATCTTGTAGGACAAAATGGCATTCCTATATAGATACTTACTTTTTTCTTATCTGCTTTAAGATACTCTCTTTCATTTTCAGCAACTTCTATACAGAGCTTCGCCTTTTGCGGTGAAGCCGAGTAATGCTCTTTATAATAATGTACTATATTATCCGTTTGCCATCCTTTTTCCATCAATGAGGCGGCAATTTTCGTAGGACGAATACCTACTAGTGTACCCCAAGGATGACTAACCCCTAATTTCTCTGAAAAATATACGTAAACAGCAGTTTTTAACTGCTCCTTTACGCTTTTTTCACCTTGCATTACATACGTTTTATCTTGCCCGTTACAACCGATATTAATTTCCTTTTCGGAAATATTGATGATATATTTCGCATTCTCACTAATAAAAACAACTTCATCATAGGGATGAAAAATTTTTATTATCTGATATGCATCATATCTTAGCTTTTCGTTATTTATTTGTACTGTAATATTCATTTATAAAGTCAACCATCCTTAATGATTTTCAGTTAAAACTACAAATATGGATTGGAGTTTCTTTCTTTACCTATTGTAGTTTCTCCTCCATGTCCCGGCAGCACTATTGTATCGTCCGGCAGAGTCATTAGTTTGTTATTGATACTTGTTATCAGCATTTCATGGCTTGCACCTGGGAAATCGGTTCTTCCTATGCTGCCGTCAAACAGAGTATCACCGCTTATTAGCACATTTTCCACATAAAAACAAACACCTCCCGGTGTATGCCCTGGTGTTTCAATAGCTTTGATTTTCAAGTTTCCTAAGGAAAATTCCGAACCATCATGGATGAAATTGCTAATAGTACCGTCATCACCTATAATAGCATATAATTCGTTATCCTCGGAGTTAACATAAGCATAATCTTGACTGTTTATATAAACAGGCGCATTATATTTCTTTTTTAATTCTGTAACAGCTCCGGTATGGTCAAAGTGACCGTGAGTTAGAAGGATATACTTAACCTTAGTTTTGGTTTTGTCTATTTCATTGATTAATTTTTGTGCATCTCCGCCAGGGTCAATAACCGCGGTTTCTGCTGAAGCTTCATCTGTAAGTATATAGCAGTTAGTACCTAACATACCTGCAGGAATTCTCATGATCTTCATTTAAATATCAGCTCCTTAAAAATTCTTTTTACTATCTATTAATATAGTAACAGGACCATCATTTTCTATAAGTACCTGCATATCGGCACCAAACATCCCTGTCTCTACTTTTAATTCCTCTTTTTTGCACTCCATTACAAATTCCTCATAAAGACTTTCTGCTTGTTCACCGGATAAGGCCTGCATAAAATTGGGTCGGCGTCCCTTCCTACAGTCTCCATATAGAGTAAATTGAGATACTATCAACATTTCACCTTTAACATCCAATAATGAAAGATTCATTTTGCCTTCAATATCTTCAAATATTCTAAGATTTACAATCTTGTCCTTTAAATACTCTATATCCGCTCTATCGTCTTCCTTAGTTATACCCACCAGTACCATAAGCCCCTTACCTATCTTACCGACGATTTTCCCGTCTACAGCTACGTGACTGCTGTTGACCCTCTGTACCACAGCTCTCAAATTACCACCCCTAGTTCTTCGTTCTGAAAACTTCGATAACCCCGCTTAAGCGTTTTAATTTCTTCATGAGCTCCTTAAGCTGTTCTATGTCAGTAATCTTTAGCTTAACATTGATTACTGCCATTCCGTTTTTGGAGGTTTGTGCATTAACTGCATGAAGATGTATTTTTGATTCGGTTATCAATACCATTATATCCGACAATATACCGCTTCTGTCGTCGGCTTTAATCTGAATTTCCGTAATATATCCCGCAGATTTCAATCCGCTCCAGTTTACTTCAATTATCTTATTGTCGGAATCAAGCTGAAGTACTTCTGCATTCTTGCAATCCTTCCTGTGCACCGACACTCCTCTACCCTTGGTGATATATCCGATTATTGGATCACCGGGTACAGGGTTGCAGCATTTTGCAAATCTCACTAATACATTAGAAAGACCTTTAACATCAACTCCATAATAATTGTCCTTTTTTACACTGTTCCCAGAGGACTTTGTTATCTGTTCCTCAATATTCTTTAATGTAGTTGCAGTATCAACCTCCGGTACTTTCTCTACCTTATATCCTTCCTTTAGCTTGCTTATAACCGTTGTACCTATTAATGCTCCAACACCCACAGCAGCATAAATATCATCTATGGCATTCATATTGTATTTTTTCAACAATTTATCAAAGGTTTCACCTTTAGCAATCTCACCAAAATTAAAGCCCTGTCTCTTAGATTCCTTTTCAAGCAATTCTTTTCCTTTGCTTATATTCTCATCTCTTTTAGCTTTTTTAAACCATGCTCTAATTTTGCTTTTTGCTTGATTGCTTTTTGCTATATTGAGCCAATCAATACTAGGGCCTTTGGGAACGGCAGAAGTCATAACTTCTACAATTTCTCCGGTTTTAAGACTGTAGTCAAGGGGTACCATCTTCCCGTTGACCTTAGCTCCAACGCATCTATTCCCTATATCTGTATGAATCTTGTAAGCAAAATCAATTGGTGTTGCCTCAGCAGGTAAGGCAATGACTGTGCCCTTTGGCGTGAATACAAATACCTCGTCGGCAAAAAGATCAATTTTAAAAGCTTCCATGAATTCTTCTGCATCTGAAGTCTCTCTTTGCCATTCTAAAATATCTCTTAACCAAGATAATCTTTTTTCAAAATCATCTCCATTGTCAGAAGTCTGATTTTCTTTATACTTCCAATGAGCAGCAATACCATATTCTGCAGTTTTATGCATTTCAAAGGTTCTTATCTGTATTTCAAAAGGCTTGCCCTGCGGGCCAATAACTGTAGAATGAAGTGATTGATACATATTAGGCTTGGGCATAGCTATATAATCTTTAAATCTGCCTGGAATGGGTTTAAACATAGTATGAACTATGCCAAGTGCCGCATAGCAGTCTTTAACAGTATCTACGAGAATTCTTATTGCCGTAAGATCAAAGATTTGATCTATTGCCTTATTTTTGTTAAGCATTTTTCTGTAGATGCTGTAAAAATGCTTTGGACGTCCATCGATATCAGATTGTATACCTGATTTATTAAGATTAGCTGAAAGTAATTCAATAATTGACTTGATATAGTCTTCTCTTTCAACTCTTTTTTCCGCAATTTTCTTCACAAGCTCATAGTACTCTTCAGGATTACTGTATCGGAAGGCCAAGTCTTCCAATTCCCATTTAATTTTTGACATACCTAGTCTATGAGCCAGCGGGGCGTAAATATCAAAAGTTTCCTTAGCAGTTTCCTTTTGCTTCTCTTCACTTCTGTATTTTAATGTTCTCATATTATGAAGTCTGTCCGCCAGCTTAATAAGTATTACTCTTATGTCCTTTGTCATTGCAAGCAGCATTTTTCTCACATTATCTGCTTTTTGCTCTTCTTTTGTCTTATATTGTATTTTGCTTAACTTTGTTACGCCTTCCACCAAGTTAGCAACTTCTCCATTAAATTCTCTTTCAATATCTTCGTGGGTAAATTTCGTATCTTCTACTACATCATGAAGTAACCCTGCAGCTATAGTATTTGTATCCATACCCATCTCTGCCAGAATATATGCAACTTCAGCAGGATGAATAACATAAGGCTCTCCAGAATCACGTCTCTGCTCCTTATGGGCTTCACTAGCAAAATTATAAGCTTTTTCGATTAATTCTTTGTTCACATTGACACAATTTTTATCAATAATATCCATTATATTCTGCAGCATATGGGTTACTCTCCTCTAATACTAAGTTCCGTTAAAGTCAATGGCTGGTTTATTAACCAGCCATTATTTTTCTATATTATATAATAATGTGTATTTTTTTTCAATTGATTTTTAAATATCGTACTCTACAAGTGAAACAACATCGTAATTACCAAGCTTATCTCTTCCCTTTAGTTCAGTAAGCTCTATTACAAAATTCATGGAGGCAACTTCTCCTCCAACAAGTTCCACTAATTTTGCTACAGACTGAATAGTACCGCCTGTAGCCAAAAGATCATCAATAATAGCAACCCTCTGTCCAGGCTTAATTGCGTCTTTATGAATTTCAAGGCTGTCACTGCCATATTCCAAATCATATTCAATCTTAATAGTATCGTAAGGCAGCTTACCTTTCTTTCTTACAGGTACAAAACCTATTCCCATAGCATAAGCTACAGGTACTCCGAATATAAAGCCTCTTGCTTCAGGTCCTACTATCACATCTATGTTCTTATCCTTTAAGTTTTCAACTATCATATTGATAGTAGCCTTAAAAGCATCTCCATCCTGCACTAATGTACTGATGTCCTTAAAGCTTATACCTTCTTTAGGAAATCCTTCAATGATTCTTATTTTGCTTTTTAAATCCATCACTATTCCCCCATATTTAATAATATTAAGCATAATTTACATCCAAATTAATTTCATTGGACAGCAAACTCCTTTAATGAGTTATTTACTTCTTTACTTAAATATTTAGCAATTTGCTCAGCACGGTATCCGTCCGAAGTTGTAAAAAGTTCTACTGCAATTCGCGCATTATCCATTTTACCTACCGCATTTGTAGTTGGTTTTATACTCTGTACAAGCTTTTGTATGTTATCTATAGAAATCTCGTTAATATTATGTACTTTCATCAAAGCCTTAATACCATGATTGTTAGTCTTCAGTATATGTTTGAGTCCTCCTCGTACGATAATTTCGTTTTCATCTTCCAAAGGCATACCAGATGCTATAGTTCCTATAAGCACAAGGTCAGAATACTTTGTAGTAAACTTCATTTCATAGTACATTGACAAGGCTTGTGCCAGCTTATAGCTTACTCCTGAATAGGATAAATCTTTAAACTTATAAAGGCATTCCTTCTGCCTGGGGTTAACTGTTATGGCGTCAACACTGCAGCAATTCATCCTATTTGTCAAAACTAGCAAGTCTATTCCCATTGAATTGCACAGTTCGACCTGAGAAGGTGATTCAGCTCCGCAGCCTACTGTAACTATGAGCTTAGCTCCCAAAAAATTGATATGGTTTTTTATCACTTCAGAATTTAAATCTTCCGCTGCACTATCCTGAATATAGTACTCCACATCGGCATTTAAATATTTAAACAGCAAAAAAAGAAGTGATACTCCACAAATAGCATCAGCATTACAGACTCCGTAAATGACTATCTTCTCTCTTTCATTTATGGCTTTAACCGTCCTTTCCAGTGCTTTGCTCATATCCTTGAGAAAGAAAGGATTATATGTTGTTAAAAAGTTTGGATAATTCAAAGCCTCTAAAAACTTAGACATAGTTAAACCTCCAGTTAAAATAGAAAACATCTATATTATAATGGAAAATTTGCGTTTTGACAAATTTTTTTTACTTTCGGCTTCAAATTATAAACTTAAAAAAGGAACTTCACAAAGAAGTTCCTCTAACTCATAAGTTTTATGCTGTTGCTGTCTGTTTTTTCTTTTTCATATTCTTAAATAAAACATAGCAAGGACTTGCTATAAATATAGAAGAATACGCTCCGGAAAGTATACCTATTACTAACGGAAAGGCAAAGTCTCTAACCGGTTCAACAAAGAAATAAACTGCGACTACAGCAATCAGTACTGTTAATACAGTATTGATTGATCTTGTCATTGTCTGAGTTACGCTCAAATCTGCTAACTCCATTGTATTCATACCTCTATGCAGCTTTGCATTTTCTCTGAATCTATCAAATATAACTATTGTATCGTTTATCGAATAACCAATAATTGTAAGCATAGCTGCAATAAAGGCGGAATTAACCGGAACCTTAAATATTGCATAGACAGCAATTGTAATTAGCAAGTCGTGGATCAAGGCTATTATTGCTGCCAAACCAAACTTTACATCCTTAAACCTTATTCTTATATATACAAGCATAAGCAGTGTTGCAACGCCTAATGCAAGAAGTCCTTTTTGCTCCATTTCTCTTCCGATGGAAGCTCCGATACTACTTGTACTTTCAGGTGCATCCGCCTTCAAATTGAAAGAGGTTTTAATATCCTTAAACATCTCCTGAATTTTGTCATTATCATTATTCAGTGCGTTGGATTGTATTTCCACCTTAGTTTCATCTGAAGTTCTTACTACAGCATCACTGGCATATTTTAAAGCAACCTTTTCAACTTCTATCTTGTCAAAGGATTTTCCCATATCAATTATTACATTGGTTCCGCCTGTGAAATCAGTACCCATGTTCAAGCCTTTATTAACTATAAGGAATACAAAGCCTAATAAAATTATACTAATGGATAGAGCAAACCACAGCTTAGTTTTTTCAATAATTTTCAACATCGTTCTCTACCCCCTCTTTACCCCAAAGTAAGATGTTTTATCCAACATACCCGCATTCAGAGCAACCTTCACTAGATGTTTTGTTATTGTTATTGCTGTAAACATACTTATAAGTACTCCAATAACAAGGTTTAGTGCAAAGCCTTTTACCGATCCCGAGCCTAGCCAGTATAATACAACACCTGCAATTATTGTAGTTAGATTTGAGTCCATTATAGAGCTTAATGCTCTGTGGAATCCGGCATCAACGGCATTCTTAATAGATTTACCCGTTCTTAATTCTTCTCTTATTCTTTCAAATATTAGTACATTGGCATCAACGGCCATACCTATTGTTAACAATAATCCGGCTATGCCCGGTAATGTCAAGGTTACTTTGAATAATACGAAGGCTAAAAGCATAAGTATTATGTATATTATCAATGCCATATCTGCTATTATTCCTGGCACTCTGTAGTAAAGCAACATAAATAGGAATATTAATCCCAAGCCTACTATAGCAGCATTCATGCTCAAAGGTATTGCTCTTTCTCCAATGGTCGGTCCAACTACTTTAGTTTCAACATTTTTAAGATTAGCCGGCAGTGCACCAGCTTGAATTAAACCTGCTACTCTTTTGGATTCTTCAGCACTCTTCATATTTGTTATAGTAGCTTTTCCGTCTACTATTTCAGCCTGTACAGTAGGTGAAGCTATTATATCTTCATCCATCTTAATAGTTATTTCCTGATTCATAAACTTTTTAGTTGCATCTGCAAACTTCTGCTTTCCGGATTCATTAAGCTGAAGGCTTATTATCGGTGCAGAGGTCTGCTGATCAAATACAGGAGTAGCAGATTTTACATCTGTTCCCGATATTACTTCCACTCCATCTGGGCCAACGAAGCTCAATTTACCCGGTTTTGTTAACGTTTGAATTACGGAACTGGAATCAAATTTACCTGGTATTTCTATTCTGATTCTGTTGTTTCCTTCTGTCATCATTGGCACTTCACCAACGCCCATGCTGTTTACTCTAAGTTCCAATACTTGCATTGTTCTTGCTACTAAGTCCCTAGAAGTTTCCTCAGAACCGCTGCCTGAAGCAGATACTTCTTCAAGAATACTTACACCGCCCTGCAGGTCAAGTCCTCTGTTAATTACTTCTCCAAAGGACTGCACTCTGTACGCTCCTATGGTTAATCCCTTTATTCCAAGGAATGAAGCTATTCCAATTACTAAAACAATAACGATAAAGACTGCAATGTTAACTGCTTTTGTTTTCTTCTTTGTCCTCATCTTTCTCCCCCTCTGCATACTATCATAGGTTATATTATATTACTTGACAAAAAAATAGTCAATAACAGGTAAACTATTATATATTTTCTTCGTATTTACACTTTAGTGCAATTGCACATTCAAGACGCTTCTTAGTAATTTTACAGCCAAGCTCATAAGGAACATGAATATCCTTATTGAAATTATAGTTATTTGCCTGACATCCTCCGCTGCAATAAAATCTTGCCCAACAGTCTCTGCATTTTTCTTTGTTGTAAATGTGCGCATTTTTGAATTCCAAAGCCAATTCATCATTAAAAGCCTCTGTATAGATGCTGCCCATTTTATAATTTTCATTTCCTACAAACTGATGACAAGGATATATATCACCTTCCGGTGTAACTGCAACATACTCATGTCCTGCTCCGCATCCGCTTATTCTTTTGTAGACGCAAGGTCCTCCATTCAGATCCACATTGAAATGGTAGAATTTAAACTCTTTATCTGTTCCTATCCTTGATTCCATCTCTGCCAAAAGCTTATCATAAGACTCACATATACTTGGCAAATCCTCTTCTCTTAAGGACAATTCATGGCCGGCTTCCAAAACCACAGGTTCGATAGAAATCTCTTTAAACCCTTCATTAGCCAGTGCCAGCACATCATTATAAAAATCAGTATTATTTCTTGTAAAGGTTCCTCTTGCATAATACTGCTTACTTTTATCTCTTTTCTCCACCATTTTCTTTATTTTAGGTAAAATGTCGTCAAAGCATCCGCTCCCGTTATAACGAACTCTAACCTTATCATTTATATCTTTTCTTCCATCAATAGACAAAACTATATTTCCCATATTCTTGTCTATGTATTCCATAATTTCATCTGTGAGCAGCGTAGCGTTGGTGGTCATTGTAAATCTGATATTCGTGTTGTGGAGCTTTTCCTGTTCTCTGGCATATTCAACGATTTCCTTTATAGTTCCAAATGCCATTAGCGGTTCTCCACCAAATAAGTCTATTTCAATATTTTTTCTAGGTCCTGAATTTTTTATAACAAAATCTACTGCCCTTTTTCCTACTTCAGCACTCATGAGCATCCTATGCCCTTTATATTCTCCTTCATCGGCAAAACAATATTTGCATCTTAAATTGCAATCATGAGCTATATTTAAACACATAGCCTTAATAAAGGACTTTGATTTATCCTTCATTGCTATGTCCTCATATCTATCTTCAGAGTATAAGATGCCTTCCTTCACCAATTCATCCAAATCCTCAAAGGCTTCATTAATTTCTTCTGTAGTGTATTTGGTGCTAAGTTCTTTCAAAGCCTTCTCTTTTGTGGGCATACATTCTTCATCCAATATATCATATATAAGCTCGTCCACAATATGAACACAGCCTGAATTTACGTCCAATGCATAATAATCGTTTCCTTGTATAAATTTATGTATTAGTGCCAAATTATTTTCCTCCTTTTTGGACAATGGCATATCCATTTAAAAACCTAATGGATTTATAACTTTTAGACTAAATAATAAGCAGTAACGACTGTTACTGCTTTCCCATGATTTTAGTTTTCACAGGCTAAATTTGCAACTGTGCAGGAAGTCTTACATGCAGACTGACATGAATTAGCACATTCTTTACAGCCCGGCTTTGATAAACTATTCTTCAAATTTGGTTTGTTTATTGTTCTGATATGTTTCATGCTATGACCCTCCATTCCTTAAAACAATTCCTAAACATTATAACATAATGTAATGTATAAATAAAGTATTTCTATATATTTATGCCAAGCATTCCAGATAGGGCACCAACCATCACAGCAATTGCCATTCTTAGTAATTCTTTCGTTCCAAGGGAAACGTCTTTAAATATTACTGTAGATATTATGTACAGCAGCAGCATATATAAAAATGCCACCAGCATACCGACCAGCCAACCGTTTTTATTGTTTTTCTTTGCCGAATAAATGGCACCGTAAATTACACTCAAGCACGTTACTAGCAAGTAATATACTGAGGTTACCTGTTTGCTTACATCCGTAAAGGTCATAATTATAGCATAAATAACCAATAGTATTGTAGTTATTACGGCAGCTCTGAGAACTCCCTTAGTTACTTTTGTGAGAAAAGCCCTTTGTTCCATAATAAAACACCTCCCAATCTAATTATTATCTATGTAGATTAAAGGTGTTTTATTACAATATTTTGCTTTAATTATTCAACATTTGCTTCTTTTGTCACATTTGATATAGAGCTCTTTGCCAGCTTAATTCTTGCTCTATCAGGACCTGTCTGAACAATTATGTAATCATCCTGAATACTTACAATTTTGCCCATTATTCCGCCTCTTGTAACGATCTCATCGTTTACTTTAACGGCAGAAAGCATTGAATTATACTTTTTCTTTCTCCTGCTTTCAGGCAGAAATACTATCAAATAGAATATACCAAGCATAAACAGCATAGGCAGTCCTATTCCGAATAAAAATTCTTGCATGTTTCATCCTCCTAATATTTAATAATCCTATGTACTATATAGATTTTAACAATTTGCGCCAAACTGTTCAACCATTTTATTTTTAAACTCATAAAATTTATCATTTTCTATTGCAATTCTAATATTTTCCATGAGCTTATTGTAATAATACAGATTGTGTAAAACGCATAAACGCATAGCTAGCATCTCCTTTGCTTTAAACAGATGCCTTATATATGCTCTGGTGTAATGCCTGCACGCAGGACATTGACAACCTTCATCGATAGGCTTTGAATCCAATTCAAATTTTGCGTTCATCAAGTTAATCTTACCAAACTGAGTAAATACATGGCCATGCCTGCCGTTTCTGGCAGGTAACACACAGTCAAAGAAGTCAATTCCTCTTGCAACACCTTCAAGTATATTTAACGGCGTACCTACTCCCATTAAATATATTGGCTTGTCTTCGGGAAGGTGGGGTACTACAGCGTCAATTATTCTGTACATTTCATCATGTGTTTCACCAACTGCAAGGCCACCGATGGCATATCCGTCCAAATTAAGCTTAGCAATCTCCTTGGCATGTTCTATTCTTATATCATCATATACTCCGCCTTGATTAATACCAAAAAGCATTTGCTTTTTATTTATAGTATTCTCCAAAGAATTCAATCTGTTCATTTCATCAATGCATCTGATAAGCCATCTTGTAGTTCTTTCTACTGAACGCTGTACATAATCCCTTGGAGAAGGATTTGAAACACATTCATCAAAAGCCATGGCAATAGTTGAAGCCAAATTGCTCTGTATTCTCATGCTTTCCTCCGGCCCCATGAATATCTGCCTTCCGTCAATATGCGAATTGAAATATACTCCTTCTTCCTTAATCTTTCGTATGCTTGCTAAGGAAAAAACCTGGAATCCGCCTGAATCGGTCAATATTGGCCTATCCCAGTTCATAAAACTATGTATTCCTCCCAGTTTTTTTACTACCTCGTCTCCCGGTCTGAGATGAAGATGATATGTGTTGGACAGCTCTACCTGACACCCTATTTCTTTAAGATCCATAGAAGATACAGCACCTTTTATAGCTGCTAAGGTTCCTACATTCATAAACACAGGGGTTTGAATTGTACCATGTGGGGT
>JAEZDX010000249.1 GCA_023417975.1 Bacillota bacterium | reverse complement strand
CAGAAGGACGCTCCTTCGGTAAGCCCTGGTTCGGCCAGCTTATGACCGGTCCTCAAATGATAGCATATTTGATTCAGCTCGATGTATGGCTAAGAAAGAACAATGTACAAATAAAGCTTTAAAACTTTAATAGCTTGGACAGTCCTTTTGCAAATTAGCAGATGGGCTGTCTGCTGCTTTTTAATTTTACTATCGTATTTATATATTTCTATGTGCTATAATTACTTATAAACCTAATTTATCGTTTACATTCAAAGGTGGTGAGTCTATGAAAGAACTCAATTCGGAAGGGTACTATGCAGCCGCAAAAAAACTTGGACTAAAGGAATATAACAAGAATGCATCAAAAGGACAAAGCGGATATCTTCCGTGCTTGGAAGGAGTTTTGAAAAATACTGAAATTGTTTCTGAGGTAGAACTCGGAATAGTAGAAATACCGCTTAAAAAAATAATCGGTACATATACTAATTTACGAAGTCTTACCTTTGCTAAAAACTTTATGCCTATTATGCCGGAGGATACTGAATTTTATACTAAGTGGCGCTCATTGTGTGTTTCACATTTGAATGAGGGCATAAGACATTCTATAAAGGTATATGAATACTTAAACTGGTTTTATGTTATCGAAGGTAACAAAAGAGTCAGCGTGTTAAAATATTTTGACGCCTATGCTATTTCAGCCAGTGTCACAAGACTTATACCAAAATATGATGAAAATGATATTGATATTTGCATTTACTATGAATTTTTGAAATTTAATAAAATTACTAAAATTTTTTCCATATATTTTTCAAAGCCGTCGCGTTTCAGCCGAATGCTGAATTTGCTTGAAAGTTATAATCCCGTATTGGATAGTACGGAGACTAAGTTCAAACATTTTGAAATCTATATATATAAGCCCTTTAGCGAGCTTTATAAGGATTTAGGCGGTACTAAATTTCCTATAACTACCGGAGATGCATTTCTTGAATATGCAAAAATCTATGGAATACCATTAGAAATTGACGACAAGATTATTATCCCTAAAATTAAAGCATTATTAACAGAACTGGAATATAAGAGCAAAAATCCGGAACTAAGCATACAGACTAATCCTATAGAAAATTCTTCTCCGGGAGTTTTTTCTACCTTGACCTCCTTTGTTATTCCAAGAAAGAAGGTTATAAAAGCAGCCTTTGTTTATTCAAGAACTCCGGAAACCTCAGGTTGGACTTATGCTCACGACCGAGGCAGACAGTACGCCGAAAAAGTTCTGGGTGGACAACTAGTAACTACCTGTGTTCAAAACGTTCCTGCTGAAGGTGCCGAAGCTTATAATATTTTGCAGAAGTTGGTGGACGATGGCAATGATCTTATTTTTACAACTAGTCCCATATATAAAAAACCTACCCTAAAATGTGCTATGGATAACCGGAGTGTTAAATTTTTTAACTGTTCCGAATATCAGCCTTATGTTCATGTAGGCAATTATTTTGGCAGAACCTATGAGCCAAGGTTCTTAACAGGAATTATTGCGGGTGCTATGACAAAAAACAATGTGCTTGGCTATGTGGCAACAAGCCCTGCTCATGAAGTTGTGAGTTCCATTAATGCCTTTGCATTAGGTGCAAGAATGGTTAATCCATATGTAAAAGTAAAGGTTAGCTGGTCCAGTGAATGGAATAATCCTCAAAAATCATTGCTTGCAGCTGAAAGCTTAATAAAGGACGGCGCAGATATAATTTCAAATCAGAATCTGCTTACTCCTCATCCTATAACTCAGCAATATGGAGTATTCTCCATGTTGAGCAGCATAGACAGCAAAACTGGGCTTCCGGATAAATATTTAGCAGCTCCTATTTGGAATTGGGGTATATTTTATGAAAAAATTGTTAGAAGTGTTTTAAATGATACTTTAAAGACCTTAAATGATATATTTGCCAGTGATGACAAAATGATAAATTTCTGGTGGGGAATAGCATCAGGCGTACTGGATATATATTACTCAAAGGATCTTGTACCCGAAGATACTCAGAAGCTTGTTACATTAATACGCAAGATGATAATAGAAGGAGTTTTTCATCCTTTCGAAGGTCCTATTTATAATAATCATGGCGAGCTTATTTTTGAAAATGATGAAAGTGCAACTCATGAACAAATATTGTCTATGGACTGGTTCGTCGAAGGAGTTGAATCGGGTTTTCCGATAAAAAATAACTAATTTAATAATGAAGGTTCTACAAGGGAATACTTATTGTATAGTTATCTACCATTTAATTTTGTATTGACATAGCTCAACACTGTTATGAATGTATACTTATATTTACTGTTGAAGCATAATGGAGGCGATACAATGGATATCAATATGATAGGTGTTCCTCTCTTTTTCGGAAGTGATAAAAAAGGTGTTGATGAAGGACCGAATAAGCTTCGGGAGAATGGCTTGGAACTGGTTATAGAAAAATATGGTCATTACTTGTATGATCTTGGTAATCTTTATGTGAAAAATGTGGACGAGAGCCATAAATTTTCCACAGATAAAAGAATGAAGTATATAGATGAAATAGTAGATGTTAATACAAATCTTGCTCATTTAGTATATTGTTCACTACAGTCCAATTGTTTTCCATTGGTTATAGGCGGAGATCACTCCCTTGGACTTGGCAGTATAACCGGTGCAAGCAAGCACTTTGATAATATCGGCGTTATATGGATAGATGCACATGGAGATATTAATACTCATGAAACTACTGTCACAGGAAATGTA
>JAEZDX010000162.1 GCA_023417975.1 Bacillota bacterium | reverse complement strand
ATTCATGAATCTTGAATAGGATAGGCCGTTAGCTCTTGCTCCTGCATTAATTCTTGCGATCCAAAGCTGTCTGAAATCTCTCTTTTTAAGCTTTCTTCCTACATAAGCATTTCTTAAAGCTCTTATTACACTTTCGTTTGCTGTCTTAAATAACTTGCTTTTTCCACCGTAGTAGCCTTTTGCAAGCTTTAATATCTTTTTATGTTTTTTACGTGAATTTATTGCTCTTTTTACTCTTGCCATTTAAAATACCTCCTTCTAAAGCGTTCTATTATAGATATGGTAACAATTTCTTCATTACTTTTTCTTGAGCAGTTGATACATAAGCCGTCTTTCTAAGGTTTCTCTTTCTCTTAGAACTCTTTTTAGTCAGTATATGGCTTTTAAATGCTTTAGATCTCTTTAATTTTCCTGATCCAGTCTTTTTAAATCTCTTTGCTGCTCCCCTATGGGTTTTCATTTTTGGCATGTTATTTCCTCCTCCCAAGTTTAAGCTCTTTTTGGAGCCAGTATTACAATCATATTCTTACCTTCTAATTTCGCAGGTTTTTCTACGACACATACATCTTGAAGCTTATCTACAAAGCTATTCAAAATCTTATGTCCAATATAAGAGTAGTCGGCTTCTCTTCCTCTAAATCTCACAGTAACCTTTACCTTGTCTTCATCCATTAAAAATTTCCTAGCATTTGTGGCTTTAATGGTTATGTCATGTTCTTCAATACTTGGGCTAAGTCTTACTTCCTTCAGATTAACAACTTTTTGCTTTTTCTTAGCCTCTTTATCTTTCTTAGACTGCTCATATATAAACTTCCCGTAGTCCATAATTCTGCAAACCGGTGGATTAGCCGCCGGTGAAATCATCACTAAATCGAGTTCTTTTTCTTCAGCAATTTTTAATGCATCTCTACTGGACAATATACCGAGCATAGAACCGTCATCGCCGATTACTCTTATCTCTTTTTCTCTAATTTCATCATTAAGAAGATAATTTTTACTAATAGTTTTCACCTCCGGAATATTTTAGCCACCTCTACATTCCAGTTATGCAATATAAATGAAAAAAGCGGCATAACGCCGCTTCATACATTTCTAAGTTACATGTAACCTTACAAGCATAACCGTAAGGTGAGAAACGGCTGTTTCTTCTTGACATGTTACATTATACTATTTACCTATTTTATTGTCAATATATATTTTAAACCTTAATCTTCTCAGCCGGAACTTTACACAATTCACACTCAGTACAAAAATTAACCCTATCTGTAAATACATTACTTATGGTATCTAAAACTTCCTTATTTTCGCAATATTTCGCGCCGTGAATATTTATTCTCTTAGGTGAGTTAGTAATGAGTCCGCTTATAATTAAATCCTCTATATTATTTTCACTAATTTTCTCACTGGACAATTCATTTAAAAATTCATTTAAAAATTCATTTCCGTCCTTATCCTTAATCTTATACTTACCCTTAGAATCAATAATAATATTTACAATATCTATCTTACTTTCCTGTATTTCTACGAAGTATTTTAAAAGTTTTATAAATTCACTGTATTCTTTTTCAACCATATACTTTTCAACGACCTTATCGATAATGGACTCTATATCTTCCCTAAGTTCTTTCATTCTAAATGTAATAAATCCGGTTATATTAATCTCTTTATTTTCTTCAATACAAGCTCTAATTTTATCAATAATATTGTTTTTTCTATTCATACAGTAGACACCGCTATCATCCACTATCATTTCTTCACCTTTTAATACTCTCATGCTCAATATCTCAACATCTCTCAATTCATCCGGTTTTAAAAAGAAATATGTGTCATTTAAAAAGTTTAGCATTTCTTTATCATAGAATTCATATATAGCAAGTTTATATAGTATATTAGCCATATACAAATTAAACATACTTGACGCTCTATCACTATACTCTTCTTCACTGCAAAATACTTTTATGAAGTGAGTAGTTCCCGCAATACTTTCGGATATACCAAGAATCATATTTTTATTTCTAAAGCAATTCTTTATTTCGTTCAAGTCGTTTATTAAGTCTCTTTCTCCTTCGTAAACCACTGTCAAAAGCAACATCTGTCTCACTCCCTTCTAAAATTAGTATGTGTTTAATACCCGTGTCTATTCAAGAAAATTAATACAGTAATCGACATTAGAGATAATGTTTTTGACACAAGTATGTTAAAATAATAAAATCTATGTATGCATTACACTGCTGAATGCAAAACAATAACATACGAAGGAGTGAGAAATTTGACCAGTTGTATAGTTGATTGTCGATTAACGGAATATGAAATGAAATCCCTTGACAATTTGGATTTAAATGTAATCTTGTGTCCTAAAAGTGATAAAGTATATGAGGCAATTTCCAGTCATCCTGATATTCAATTGTTTTTCTCAAAAGATAACATTGTTATAGTTCAAAAAAATATTGATATAAAGCTTATAGAAATGCTGAAAGAGCTAGGTAAAAAACCTATACTCTCATCAAAAAGCTTAGCTCATAATTACCCTCATGATATAATATTGAATTCCCTTATATTAGGTGACTTATTCCTTCATAATTTAAAAAGCACTGATGAAAGTATTCTTAATCATTTAGGCGACGAAGTAAAAAAGGTACACGTTAATCAAGGTTACACCAAATGTTCTACTGCAATAGTCAGCGATACAGCTGCAATAACCAGTGACAAAGGTATTTACACTGCTTTGAAAACCAACCTTATTGATGTACTCTATGTTCCACCGGGAAATATCATACTCGAGGGACTTGATTACGGTTTTATCGGTGGGACATGCGGACTTCTAGACGAAAACAATATGGCATTTTTTGGAAGCCTGGATAAGTATTTGTATGGAAATGAAGTTAAAACTTTTTTAAAAAAGCATAAAATACAATACCACTATTTGATGAATACAATGCTCACAGATAGAGGCTCCTTATTTGCGTTCTAATTAAATCTTATTTTACTCAAAGAAAGCGCTAGCCCCTTAAACC
>JAEZDX010000135.1 GCA_023417975.1 Bacillota bacterium | reverse complement strand
TGACGGCTTAATCCCTTGTAACGAGAGTTCAACAGCACCAACCTTCTATAATACAATACCTGAGTTTATTTTGGGTGGCGCAGGCGCTCCTCTTTCAGCCCTTTATAACGATACAAAAAACTTTATAAAGGGACCTATAGCACTATATCACTATATGGTTGTAACAATCAAAGGCAGTACAGTAATATATAAGATTTATGACATAAACGAAAGTCTAATAGACTCTTTTGTATACGACAGCACAAAAGGAACTAATTTATATCCAGCTCAGATATAGCAAAAAGGGAAGCTGTAATATATACGCTTCCCTTTTTATATTCCATATTTTAAATTTAAAACAGCTTCTCTAGAAAGCCTTATATTTTTTGATAGGTCCAACTCTTCCGATATATAATTGATTTCTGTTAACAGTTCCTATAAAAGCCTGCTCATTGTTGTCGCTGAAGTATTCCACTTTATAGCTTATTCCATGAGTAGATTCTTGAGTAGACCAATATTTAAAGCCTACTATTTTCCCTGCGTCATTCCTCATCCAATTAATAAATACAGCAGTGTGACCAGATTTCGTCCTACTGAAATCAATAAAATCTCCTGATTTAGCTTCTTCAAGACTTTTAATTAGAACGCCCAAGCCATATTTGACTAAAGCTCCGGCCAACTGGTCTCCTTCCGTTTTAGGCGTACCCTTTGCAGCATACCAGGTAAGAAGAAAGTCTTTCATGTTATCAGCACTCATATTGTTGAAATTGTTTTGGGATATTCCTGCATCTTTATTTCTCTGCTGCATGGCTATAAAGAAAACTTCATAGGTTAAACCTACACAATGACTGGACTTGCTCCCGTCAGGATTAGCCTTCGCAATCAATGAACCTTTATAAACAATATTTTGAGTTACACCATTATAATTTTCATAATCATCATTCAAAAGGTAGGGATATTTATTGCCTTTATATTGATTTATAACTTTCAACACGTAATCATTTAAATCCCCTTTTGCATCAATAGCTTGTACATCTTTTTCTAACGGCGCCGCTTCAGATGTATCGCCAACAGTGCCCTTCGTAATCACATCAGCAGTTGAAATTGAAGCATTATTCTTGGATTCAACCACATCGTTAACAGCAATGGTACTTACATGCACAGCCGCTTCTGCAGCACTTAGCTCCTGCTTTGCTCCACTAAGTGTAAGCATTCCACTTGTAAACAAGATTATTAAAGCTGCACCACCTTTAATAACTTTAGCTTTAGTTAACATGATCTTTCTCCTTCATCTATGACTTATGTACAATTTTATGTCAATGTACAAGTCTTTTCAATACTAAAGCTACACATTCCTTTATGTACCTGCATTGCACAAATAGACCACTTCTATGAAATTCTTCACGCTTGTACTTGCTAAAGCTGAAAAATTTAATATATAATCAAAAATAACAATATAAGCAAATAATTATAATTTACGGAGGTATTTATGGAGTTTCTAAATGTTTTAGGTACAGGCTGCGCTATGGTTACAAAATGTTACAATTCATGCTTCACCCTTTCAAATGGACAAGAACACCTTTTAATAGATACCGGCGGAGGCAATACTATTCTTACTAATCTCGAGAAGCTTAATATACCTTTAAGCCGCATACATAATGTTTTTATATCTCATAGACACAACGATCATATTACGGGAATTGTATGGATTATAAGGGCTGTAGCTCAACAAATCATTAACGGCAAATATGATGGAACTTTAACAATATACTGCCACAAAGAAAATATTGAAGCTATAAAAACAATATCAGGACTGTTGCTTGAAAAGAAATTTACAAAATATATAGGAGACAGGATAATATTTAATGAGATTTATGATGGCTGTATTCACAGCATCCTAAATTGGAGCATAAGTTTTTTCGATATAAGAAGCACAAAACAGCTTCAATTCGGATTTACTACAGTTCTGGGAAGCGGTAAAAAGTTAACTTTCCTTGGAGATGAACCTTACAAGGATGAATTATTCTCGTTTGCCAACAATGCTGATTATCTCCTCCATGAAGCTTATTGCCTTTATTCACAAAAGGAAATTTTTAAACCTTACGAAAAGCATCATGCAACGGTTAAGGACGCCTGCGAGAATGCCGCAAAATTGAAGACAAAAACCATTATTATATATCATACGGAAGATAAAAATATAACTGACAGAAAAAGGCTTTATACCGAAGAAGGCAAAAACTTTTTTGACGGCAATATAATCGTACCTGATGATTTGGATATATTGGAGCTATAAATACTATTTTAGCCTTATCTTTATAAATCACAAAACACAGGATCTAATTATTAAAATAGCCAGTGAACAGTACGCTGCCCACTGGCTATCATTACTTTCTATATAGCACATTTATCAAGCTTGTATTCTCCTACACGCGAAGATGTGGCAGCAGCTTCTGTCATAGAAATAGGACTCAAAATTTGCTCCAACTCACTGCTCGTTAAAATACCTTCTTTCATGACAAGTTCCTTCACAGGTATGCCTGTTTTTAATGCTTCTTTTGCAATATCCGCAGATTTTACATATCCAATGTATGGGCAAAGTGCAGTAACCATTCCTACACTGCTATTTAGAAGTTCCTCACATCTTTCCTTATTGGCAGTTATTCCCGAAATACAGTTATCTACAAAAGTCTTAACGGCATTTGTAAGAGTTTCAATAGATTCAAATAACTTATAAAAAAGTACAGGTTCAAAGGCATTTAACTCTAACTGTCCGGCTTCCGCTGCCATAGTTATTGCAAAATCATTCCCTATAATACTAAAAGCCACTTGTGAAACCACTTCCGGTATAACAGGGTTTATTTTACCCGGCATAATTGAAGATCCGTTTTGCCTAGCAGGAAGATTGATTTCCGCCAAGCCTGTCTTCGGACCGCTTGACAGCAATCTTAAATCATTTGCCAGCTTCGATAAATTAACTGCACAGGTTTTTAAAATTCCGGATACTATTACAAATCCATCTAAATTTTGCGTTGCATCAATAAGATCCTCAGCTTGAATCACTTCAAAACCCGTCACTTTTCTGAGATTATAAATAATATTTTTTAAATATTCGGGACTTGCATTTATGGAAGTTCCTATAGCTGTTGCTCCAATATTTAACGTAAGCATTTCTTGTTTTGCTTTACTCATTCTGCTTATATCACGTTTTATCATAGCTGCGTAAGCCTGAAAGGATTGACCGAGTCTAATGGGAACTGCATCTTGCAGCTGCGTCCGCCCCATTTTCAATACTTTATCAAACTCTATAGCTTTTACGGTAAGTGTATTGTATAGGCGATTTAACTCTGCCACCGCCTTAGGCAGCATTTTTAAAACAGTAAGCTTCCCTGCCGTCGGAAAAGCATCATTAGTTGATTGAGCCATATTTACATGGTCATTAGGATTAACAACAAAGTAATCCCCCTTCGTTCCTCCAAGCAATTCTATAGCTCGATTTGCAATCACTTCATTTGCGTTCATATTTGCCGAGGTTCCTGCTCCCCCTTGAATTGGATCAACGATAAACTGATCATGAAGCTTTCCCGAAATTATTTCATCGCAGGCTCTTATAACTGCATTTGCAATATCCGGTCTTAATTCCCCTGCTTCTCTATTTGTTATAGCTGCTGCCTTCTTTATTTCTGCAAGACTTATTATAAGCTCGGGACGAATTGTCCTGTTGGTAATACAAAAGTTATTACTGGCCCTTAAAGTCTGAACTCCGTAATAAACCTCTTCCGGTACTTTCATACTTCCTATTGAATCCGATTCTATTCTTGTTTCCATATAAGCTTCCCCGCTTCCATTTACGCTAATTTGTACTACAGTGAGGTTATCACCATTTCATTTTAAAGTAAATGCTTATGCCTAAAATGCGAAAAAAAGCACATTTTTATCATCTGTTACTTAATAACATTAATTAATTATGTTTAAAAGTTAATTTTATAAAGTGTAACTTTTACATATTCATAAGCCTATTACTTAAAGTTTGAGAACACAAACTTAACTTTTTTAATTACATATGTAAAGAATAAAAGCTGACTTGCATAACAAACCTTATTATATTAATATAAAATTAATTAATCAGCTATGTTGGAGGATTTTATATGGACAAGATTGATTTAAAGCTTATTGAACTTTTGCAGAAGAATGCACGATATTCACTTAAATATTTGGCAAAGGAAGTATTTTTATCTACACCTGCAGTGTCGTCGCGAATACAAAAACTGGAGGAAGCGGGCATTATCACAGGATATTTCGCTCAGCTTGACCCGTTAAAATTAGGTTATAATATTAAAGCCTTCATTAATTTGGAAATGTCGCCAAAGCAAAAGCCTGAATTTTATCCTTTTATTGCAGCCTGCCCTAATGTACTTGAATGCAACTGTGTAACCGGAAAATATTCAATGCTAATAAAGGTTGCTTATCATACGACCTTGGAATTGGATGCCTTTATAGGCGCTCTCCAAAAGTATGGAAATACGGAAACACAGATAGTATTTTCTACCCCTGTAGAACACCGCGGAATAAATATACCTGAGGAGTAAATATTACTTTTTCTCATTAACTAAAGCTTCTTTCTTTCTCTATATTGTTTTGGGGAACATCCCTTGAGCTTCTTAAAAACTTTAGAAAAGCCCAACGGGTCGGTATACCCCACAGATCTAGATACATCGCCGATGGATAGTTCCATATTTCTAAGAAGTTCACAGGCTTTATTAATCCTGTACTGTATTACATATTGCTGAAGGGTTACCCCAAGCTCTTTCTTCATTACGGAGCTATAATAATTTCTATTCAACCCTACATAATCGGCGATATTTTTTATACTTATTTCGGAAGCATAGTTGTTTTCTATATATTGCAAGGTCTTCTTTATATAATTTTCCTTATAGTTCATATGTTCAATTGCTTGTTTTCCAAAGCCTTCTATAAGCTCTGACAAAAACATACTGAGCAATCCCTGCAGTCTTAACTCACCTCCGAATTTCATTTCCTCGGTTTTCATCATATCCTCAAAATATTTATTCATAACATTTATATTATCAAAAGTAAAGATTGGGTTTGTCCTAGTTAAGTTTGCCGCTTTTAAATATGTCTCAGCTTTCAACCCCATAAAACCAACCCAATCATATGCCCAGGGATTTTCGCTATCTGCTTCATAAAAGGTCAATATTTCGGGGAATATTAAAAACCCTTGTCCCTTTTCAAGTCTATAACTCTTACCATCAACATAAAAATTCCCCTTGCCCTGCGTAATAAAATGTATAAGATAATAATCCCTTATAGCCGGTCCAAAAGAATGACTGGGCTTACATTTTTCCATACCACATTGATATACAACCAAATCAAAGCCATTTCTATTTTCTATAAGTAATTCATCCGAATCAGCAGTTCTACGCATTTAACCTTCTCCATTTCAGCTTATAAATTAATAATATACCTTAAACTATACCATACTTTTCTTACTAAATGCCATTTTATTTCATGTAATAAAAACTATAATTGTAAGTATAAATATTTATTGAGGAAGGTGAACTTATTATGCCGAAAATTACATTTATAGGTGCAGGCAGCACTGTGTTTGCTAAAAACGTTTTGGGAGATTGTATTTTAACTCCATCTTTGAAAGCTTCCGAATTGGCACTATATGATATTGATCCCGAGAGACTAAAGGATTCCTTTAATATGCTGAATAACATTAATGAAAATAACGGCAGTCATGCTAAAATTGTAGCGTATACAGACAGAAGAGAAGCGCTGAGAGGAGCAAATTATGTTGTAAATGCTATTCAGGTAGGTGGTTATGATCCATGTACAATAACAGATTTTGAGATTCCGAAAAAATACGGTCTAAGACAGACTATCGCAGATACCTTAGGAATCGGCGGTATATTCAGAGCTTTAAGAACCATACCTGTAATGCTGGATATAGCACATGACATGGAGGAAGTTTGTCCTAATGCCTGGTTTTTAAATTACACAAATCCTATGGCTATGCTAACCGGTGCAATGTTAAAAGCCACAGGTATAAAAACCGTAGGCCTTTGTCATAGTGTTCAAGGCTGCGTACCCGGATTGCTAAACTCTCTTGATATAGGTGTAAAGCCTGAAGAAACCCAATGGAAGATTGCCGGAATAAATCATCAGGCATGGCTCTTGGAAATAACTAAAGCCGGAAAAGATCTCTATCCGGCTATAAAAGCAAAAGCACGTGAAAAGCAAGCCCAAGGTCCTCACTGGGACATGGTACGGTATGAAATGATGTTCAGATTCGGATATTATATAACCGAGTCCAGTGAACATGCATCTGAATATGTTCCCTATTTCATAAAAGACAAATATCCGCAATTCATTGAGAAGTTTAACATACCGCTGGATGAATATCCAAGAAGGTGTATAGAGCAAATAGAGAATTGGAAAGGCTTGCGGGACTCCCTTGTAAATAATAAAAATGTTGAACATACTAGGTCCGCAGAATATGCTTCTTACATTATGGAAGCCATGGAAACCAATAATCCATACAAAATAGGCGGTAATGTTATGAATACCGGTCTCATAACAAATTTACCTTATGATACAGTTGTAGAAGTTCCATGTATGGATGATAGAAACGGTATAACCACTTGCTATGTAGGCGCCCTTCCTCAACAGCTGGCAGCCCTTAACAGAACAAACATTAACGTTCAGCTTATGGCTATTGAAGCAGCTCTTACCCAAAAGAAGGAGTATATATACATGGCTGCAATGCTGGATCCACACACTTCTTCAGAACTGTCCATGGACGAAATAACAGCTATGTGTGATGATCTTATTGATGCCCATGGAAGCTGGCTTCCAAAGTATATTTAACTGCTGTATATATTGAGAATTTACACTGAATAATTAACAAGCAATGAATAATTAACAAGCAATGAAAAACCTCATCAGATTTAATAATCCTTTGAGGTTTTTTACTATTTATTTTATTGCTCATAGCCAAAAAGTGAAATACTAACCAAGCCGGATACAGTAGCAGAAACATAAAGGCTTTCATTTTTACTAAATTTAATTGGAGATAAATAACTTGAGTAAAATGGCACAGGAGCCAGTGCATTAAAGCCTGTTGTAAGAAAGTCGGTGAAGCTTGCTCCATGCTCTAACGTTACATTCAAGGATATTAAAGAGCTTATATTAACTGCAGTCAGATATATACTTTTTCCATTTTGGGGCTGCCATATCAAATTGTGACCTGTTAATGCGGAAGATGACAGATATTTAATAGTATTTGATGGTGTCACATACACCGGCAGCTGCTCTCCTGCAAAAATAATCTTGTTTGACATTTTGCATT
>JAEZDX010000088.1 GCA_023417975.1 Bacillota bacterium | reverse complement strand
ATTCAATGTTACTTAAACAATCGACTAGGGGCATGTAAGTATTCAGAGTTGGAGTATTACGAAGCAATTATATATTTTAATAGAGCATATCAGTATTCTACGATCTTTATACAAAAAGAAACAGAGGTTAAGTCCATTTTGAATATTGCTATGTGTTATGTACAAATAGGTAAAATTGATAAGGCTATTGGATATATAGATCTTTATTTACAAAAGATAAAGAAAGAAGAAAATTTAGATTCCTACGCTTATGCAAACATACTAAAAGTAAATTGTTTAGATGAAAAAGGCGAATTGGATCAAGCTATTCAGCTAAGCTGGGAGCTTATTGGAGAGTATAAGAATGCTGCTAATTCGGTGGTGGCAAATATCTACAACAACCTCGGGACATTATATTTGAAAAAGGGATTATTTGATGAGAGCTTGGAGAGTTTTAATTCTTCTGAATTAATAAGAATGGAATGTGATGAAAAGAACTTGAATCATACATTAATTGATAAATCAATGGTATATATTAAGAAAGATTTATATATAGAGGCTTTAATGATGCTTGGCTTAGGAATTGACTATTCCGAAAAGTATAATGACAGCGAATATTTATTAAGGGCTTATTTTATTACAGCAGAAGTATATTTGAAAATGAATAAACATGTAACAGCAGAGCAATATTATTTAAAAATAATTGAACTGTTAAAGGACAAAGATGATTATAGAGAATTATTAAGAGTACATTTAATATTGATGGATATAAATTTAAAAAAGGGTAATAATGACATGATAGAAAAATATATAAAAATGTCACTAAATATAATTGGAAAATGTGGTAAAAATATACTATAATTGTAAGTGAATAAAATAAGAGGGGGGATATAATGAAAAAAACATTTAAAAGACAATGCGTATTTTTGGTAATATTTCTAGTAGCAGTTGTTTTAATGGGGAATGTATTAAAACCAAAGAGTGAACTTCCGCCTATTCAAGTAAGGGGAGAATATCAAACACAATTTATTGGAGAACTTCCACCAATACAAGCACGTAACTTCAAATGAATAATTATATATAAGACATAAAGGAATGAATTGCAACTAAATATATACAGTAAAATAAGCAGGTCTTAATGACATGTAGCTGTAACTACATATTGAGAAATTATATTATGAGTAAAGTGTGTTGCATTTTTACTCTTTTTTGTGCAACAATATAAATCGCTTGCTTAGCAAGCGAGATAAAAAAGGCTTATGATATTTAGTAAAAAATCTTATGTTCTAGACTTTTTCTTGTTTTTCGGCATCTTATCTATAAATAACACCGATATTAAGGCAGTAAGTGGTACAGTTAAAACAATGGCCATACTTCCGGCTATTCCTTGTATTATTTCCGTACAGAGTATGTCCAAATTTGAAACCTGTAAATAATTCATGTTGGCAGCCATAATTAAAATCAACAGAGTCAGTGAACTGCCTACAAAAGCAAGTATTAAAGTGTTCGACATTGTTCCTATAACATCTTTTCCTACATTCATTCCGGACTTAAAAAGACGATTCTTATCAAGCTTAGGATTTACATCATGCATTTCGAAAATGGATGAAGCTATAGAAATTCCTATATCCATAACTGCTCCTAAAGAAGCGATAAGTACTGCAGCATACATAACGCCTTTTACATTAAACTTATAGCTCTCGGCTATCACCAGCATATCCTCCACATTTTCCGAAGTCAGACCGGATAGATGCGCCACATGTGCCGCAACTGAGAAGATGACACCGGCAAACACCACTCCTGCTGTTGTTCCGATAACTGCCGTATAAGTCTTATTATTGAAGCCGCCAATAAGGCACAGACTCACTATAATAATGAGAATAGCCGTGATTGTAGCAGAGATTATGGCATTATGACCGCTCAAAATGCTTGGCATCATATAAAAGAAAATTAAAACTGTAGAAAATACTAAGGCAACAAAGGATTTCAGTCCCTTTAACCTTCCTACGAGAACTAAAAGGGCAAAAAATAAAGCTATGAGCCAGTATACCACATTACTTCTTTTATAGCTGTATACAAATAGATTAGTTACTTTGTTGTCAACTATATTGTAGTTTACAATTACATGCATTCCTACCTTAGTGCGAACACTATAAAGCCTGCTTAAGGAATTCTTGAAATCAAATTGCTGACCGGCATAATCCCCCGTTAACAGTTCAATCTTAATTTGCTGACTGCCAATTAGAACGGTAGGAACAGTTGGGTCCGGACTTACATCTTCGTTTGAAATGCTGACAACCTTTGCCTCCTGATATTGCAGATTTTGCCTGACATCCTTCAAAGGTGATTTATACTCAAAAACTTTGCCTGACGTAACTATTATAAGTAAAGTTATAATCGCAACGCCTAAAATACTCCAAAAGTCACTATTTTTCTTCATACCTTTTAACATTTTACATCCTCCGTAGTGAATTTATTCAAAAATTTGGTTGAATTAACGATAATTTCAAGATAAACTTATAGTACAGTTCCATTATATGACAAGTCTATACAGTCAGCAAATAGTTTCCTTGTTTTGCTTTTGTTACTATCTTTTTTTTACCATAATATTATATAGTTTACCATGTAAATAAACAGTATTTAACATATAATTATACGGAACTTAACAGAGCACTAAAAATATAAAGGTATACTAAGCTGGTGAACGTTTATTCAAAGAGAGGAGATAATCATGAATTTAATAGATGAATATAAATATAGGTTACCGAATATTTGTTTAATCACAGATGATCCTTATAGAGTAAAAATGATAGCAGCACATTATTTAGATAAAGTTAACATATTCACGGAAACAAGAGGACAAGTAGGGCTTATTGGGGAGTACCAAAATACGTCTTTAACCGTTTTGTCTGTGGGGATAGGAATAACATCCACCAGGGCTTATTTAACTGAGCTTTGCTCAAAAAATGAAATTAAGCGCATAGTCTACATTGGTGATTGTATAACGGATGATGCCAAGCTTCCTGTTGGTTCAACTGTTTATGTAAGCAAAGCCTACGAAGCTGATAAATGTTTTACAGCTTCAGGTGATTTATTAAAAGCCATTGAAATTATTAAGGGAAAAAGTAACATTGCTGCAGAGCCTTGTGTAACTACTACTAATGATAATTATTTAATAGAAAAAAAATATGATGTAAACAAGGAGGCAAGAATTTTAGATTTCTCCACCTCCGCTATATATAAACTCAATAAAAATGCTATTAAGTTTGAAAGCCTATCCATACTTAATATTTGTGAAAATGTTGTTACTCATGAAAGAATAGATGAAGCGGTAAGACAAAGTGGGTGTAATTCATCCATAATATTAGCGCTTCATTTGCTAACCTTTTAACTGTTTAAAACCAGACTTCTTTCATTTGCTAACAACTATTTCAATATAATAAAGCTTGAAAGGAAATGAGAAATGAAGAGATTAATGAAACCAAAGCAATCAAGATTCTTGGCTGTAGTTTTATCATGCTTACTAATGTTAAACATGGTGACAACTCAAAAAGTGCTGGCGGCTGCAACAGATATGGATTCAACTACTTTTAAATCCACGCTTAATCCTCCACAAAGCATAGCTGGGAAGACAGAAATTGCAACTTGGAGTTTTCCTGCTTCAGGAACGCCCTCTGCTCCAGATTTTGCTGCAAATACCGGCTATTATAAGACCACACCGGCAGGAACAAATTCTACATTACAATTGTTTAAAATTAATCCTGCAACAAAGGTTCTTACTGGTTTTAACTTTACCGGTACCGGACTTAATAATAGCGGATTCCTTAATCAAACGGATAAAGCCTATTGGATGATTACAACATCAACTAAAGGTTTTAAAGACCTAGTATTTAATTTTAACTTCCGTTCCTCCGGTACAGGACCACGAGATTTTAATACAGAGTGGAGTACTGATGGCACAAACTGGACAGTATTTGGAAATACATCTGCAACATCACCTACTACAGTTAAGAT
>JAEZDX010000085.1 GCA_023417975.1 Bacillota bacterium | reverse complement strand
CTTCAATGTTAGCCGGTATTGCCATAGCTCAGACGGGCACTTCACTACCCCATGGCATGGGATATGCACTTACATATAATAAAAAACTTCCGCATGGATTGGCTAACGGAGTACTTACTGTGGAATACTTAAAATGCTTTAAAAATAAAGATAAGCTAACGAAGATGCTGGAGCTTTTACAATTAAAAGACTTGGATTCTTTAAAGCATATATTTAGCATTCTTTTTCGAGTCAATTTAAAGCTAACTCCACATGAAATTTCTGAGTATGCACACAAATTTGCAGAAAACAGAAGTAAGCTTAAAAATCATCCTGAAGAGATAACTGTAAATGAAATTGAAGCTATATACAGAAACAGCCTATTATAGATGAGTGAGTTTACATATGAATTTATTACTTTTATAAAATGGAGAGATGTTAATTGAAATTACTCAGAAAACTCATATTTCACAGAGTTACCTTTGTTTTTCTTTCTATGCTGATACAGTTAGCGGTATTAACTGAGATAATTATAAAATTCAATGAATATTTTGTGTTATTTTACGGTATCAGTATTGTTGTGAGCATACTTGCAGTGCTCTGGATTTTATACAATAACAGTAATCCAGCTTATAAGTTAGCATGGATTATTCCTATATTGACATTTCCGCTTTTAGGAGGGTTATTTTATCTCTTTTTTGGTGGTAATAAATTGAGCAAGCGAACTAAGAGAAAGATGCAATCTATTGTTACTAATTATAATGCTGCTTTAATTCGAAACGATTCAATTGTTGACAGCATTAAATTAAATAGTGAGACCGCTGCTAATCAGTCCAGGTACATTCAAAACTACTCGCTGTTTCCTCCTTGTATAAATACTTTTACAGAGTATCTTACTTCAGGGGAAGCTGCATTTGAAAAACTTGTAAATGAGCTTAAAAAAGCTGAGCATTTTATTTTTTTAGAGTATTTTATTATTACTGAAGGACTTATGTGGAACAGTATATTGGAAATATTAGTAGACAAAGTAAAAAAAGGTGTAGATGTTAGAATCATTTATGATGATGTTGGCTGTATGTTTACTTTACCGGGAGGATATAATAAAAAGCTTGAGGAACTCGGTATAAAATGCTGTGTATTCAATCCTCTTGTTCCTTTTGTATCCTTTAAATTGAATAACCGAGATCACAGAAAAATTGCAGTTATCGATGGTGTTACCGGTTTTACCGGAGGTATCAATATAGCAGATGAATATATAAATGAATTTGAAAAATACGGTCACTGGAAGGATACGGCTATTATGCTGAGCGGTGCAGCTGTTTGGAACTTGACTGTAGCTTATTTATCAATGTGGGATTTTCTTAAAGGCATAGACGAAAATTTTGATAACTTCAAAAGAAAATTTTCTTTAAGTGATGTTTTTACTACAGATGGATACATCCAACCTTTTGCAGACAGCCCCCTAGACAATGAGCCTGTTGGCGAGATAGTGTATTTGAATTTGATTAATAAAGCAAGCAAATATGTATACATCACTACCCCTTACTTAATTATAGGTAATGAAATGGTTACAGCTTTATCAGCCGCAGCTAAAGGCGGCATTGATGTACGAATTATAACTCCTCATATTCCCGATAAAAAGCTGGTTCATTCCGTTACAAGATCATATTATAAACCTCTTATAGAAAGCGGCGTTAAAATCTATGAGTATACTCCAGGGTTTATCCACTCCAAAACTTATGTATCCGATGATGATTATGGAGTAGTTGGAACAATAAATATGGATTTCAGAAGTTTATATCTTCACTTTGAATGCGGAGTATGGATGTATAAAAATTCATGTATTCTTGATATGAAAAAAGATTTTCTCCATACTTTAAATGAATGTAAAGAATTTACTATGGAAGATATCAAAGCAGTAAAATGGTATCAAACATTGGGTAGATTAATTCTTAGAGTATTTGCACCACTAATGTAGCATCTTCAACTCCACTAAGACTGGCTTTGAATATCCAAAAACATCCCTACGGTAGCTTCTTTAAAAGAAGCTCGCGAAAATTAATAAAGTGCAGATTATTTATTCTGCACTTTATTTTTAATTAATATCTTATTGATTCTTTTTCTGTCACATTTTAATATAATAAAATCATATTGCTTATAGCTAATTTTATCATTAATCTGAGGATATGATTTTAGTTGCGAATATATCCACCCTCCTATAGTATCAATATTTTCCGCTTCAATTTCAGTGTCTAGAAATTCATTGATATCCTCAATAATTACTTTCCCGTCTACTATATATGTATCCTCTTCAACTTTCTTAATATCTTCCGTTTCTTCGTCAAACTCATCTTGAATTTCTCCCACTATTTCCTCCAATATATCTTCAATTGTCACTAATCCTGAGGTTCCGCCATATTCATCAATAACAATAGCCATTTGTACTTTATCCCTTTTAAATATCTTTAACAATTCACTAATTGACAAATATTCAGGTACATATTTTATTTCTCGAATAATAGATTGAATATTTTTGTCACCATCTTCTATTTTCAATTTATACAAATCTTTTATATGAATCAACCCAATTATACTATCTTTACTCTCCTTACATACAGGATATCTTGTTAATTGCTCCTTTAAAGTATAGGACACTATATCTTCGAACGGTTCATCAATATATATGCTTGACATATCGGTACGAGGTATCATTATTTCTTTTACTGTTTTTTCAGAAAAGTCAAAGATATTATCAACAAAGGTTAATTCGGTTTTGTCAATAAGACCATGCTTATAACTATCTTCAACTAAAAGTTTTATTTCTTCATCCGTATGGGCTGCTTCATGTTCATCTACCTGGGAAAATCCGAACAACTTCAACACAAAATTTGTACTATGATTGAAAGTCCACATTATAGGGTAGGTCAACTTATAGAACATTATTAACGGCAATGCTGTGTACATAGATATTTTTTCAGCACTTATTATAGCTAATGATTTCGGCACAAGTTCACCTAGTACGATATGGAATGCAGTAATAACGGCGAAGCCCAGTAAAAATGATATTGAGTGTACTGCACTTTCCGATAATTTAAAAAGCTTAAATACCGGCATCAACATATCCGACACCGCAGGTTCACCCACCCATCCTAACCCTAAGGATGCCAGAGTTATACCAAGCTGACATGCCGACAGGTATGAATTAAGATCTTTAACTACCTTCAATGTATGCCTGGCACTCCTATCTCCATCTAATACGAGTGTCTCTATTCTGGATTTTCGTACTTTAACCATAGCAAACTCTGTAGCAACAAAAAAACCGTTCATAAATACTAGCAGAAATACTATAATAACATTTAACAAATTCATCATATTTTTTCCATTCCCCCTAAGTTGTTATATAATTTATACATGCATGTCAAAGCAATGAATATTGTATATTATATCATAAATTGACAGAAGCAAACTCTGTAGCAACATCTATTTTAAAAATCACAATAATAGTTATATCAATGAACTTGTTTTTCAATTTTTATTTATTCCTGCCAAGAATCATTCCTGGTCCATAGTTTTCATTAGGCCGTTCAATAAATCCAAACTTTTTATAGAAAGTCTCTTTACCCTTTGCAGACATCAAACAAACCATGGTATCATCCGTATAAGTCTCTCTTATGTAACTTAAGATTTCATCTACTATCCTACTTCCAATTCCCTTGCCTTGATATTTGGGCTTAACAATTACATCTTGAATATAAAATGTAAAGGCTCCATCTCCTATTAACCTGCCATAACCAATAATTTCATCATTTAATTCAACACATACTGAAAAAAGAGTGTTTTTAAGCCCTATACCAATGGACTTTTCATCCGGATACCCCCAACCTGTACACTTTCGCATTTCAATGAATTCTTCTATTTCAGCATTTCTTCTTATAACCTTTACGCCATCCATATTGTATAAACCTCCAAAGTACAATATTAAAACAATAAATCTACTTGCGCTTCATTTTATGTGATTTATACACCGCGAAAGGTATTAACCCTAATAAAAATGATAATCTCTTATCTAAATACCAATTAACATCTCCGTTTCTATTCCACTGCATCGGTATTTTATCCGGAAGTATAGGAATAAGCAGTATCATTATTATAACCGGTATTAATAGAATTAATAGTTCCTTTTTATTCAACTTCAATTTCACAGTCTCCCCTTTACTATCTTTCAAATTACCCATTTGAAAAAGATCTGACAAATATTTATGATAATTATATCATAAGTTTCAAATTATTATATTTTATTTCTGCGCTTATCAATTTTAAAGAGTTAGGCATATGAACCTAATTCTTTATGCTATAACTGTACTAAAGAAAGCTGCTCTCTTTCCTTGTCAAGATGATATTTAAATGCAATGTAACCAACTATGTTAGTCAGCAAAATCAACGTTTTCCAATGCTTATCACAACCTGCATAC
>JAEZDX010000475.1 GCA_023417975.1 Bacillota bacterium | reverse complement strand
TTCAGCAGTAACCGAATCATACTGCTTTCCATCCAATTCCGAGACGATGGCCGGCCCATAGCCTTGTGAAACCTCTGCCACATCTGAAAGTTTAATCTTGCCCTTCATTCCTGTAAGCTGAAGATTTTTAACACTTTCCAGACTATCAAGCTTCGTATCCTTATAACCTAAATACACAGCCATATCAGCACCGTTATTATTAACTGTCTCTACAAGATTAGAATTTAAGTTATTTCTTACTATGCCTGCTACGTATAAAGGGTTCAGCCCATTTTCTGCGGCTTTTCCAGCGTCTACCTTAACTTGAATTTCCGGCTTTTTCTCGCTGACACTGCTGGATATATTAGCTAAGTCTTCTAAAGTCTTAAGCTTTGCTGCTACCATATCTGCCGCCTTGGCTAAATCATCGACCTTATCACCATATAAGTCAACCTCAACTTTATCTGATTGCCCTGAGAAAGATTGAGTATTTACATAAAATTTAGCGTCCTTATCAGATAGCTTTTCTGCCTCTTTTCTTAATTCATCTGCTACCTTATCGTAGTTTTCCCCTTCTTTTATAACAATAGTAAAGCTTGCATTATTACTTCCCTGCATCGAGGTTATGCTTGCTCCAGAACTGCTCGTATCTCCTATAGAGCTTGCTACAGTTTCAATATCCTTTCTCTCCGTCAAGTACTTCTCAAACTTCATAGCATACTCATTTGTACTTTCCATTGAAGTTCCTGCAGCCATAGTTAATTTACCGCTCATAATATTAGTTGCTTCACTAGGCAAAAATTGTGTTGGGATTTTTTTTGCCAAAAAGACTGTTCCTGCAAATATAATCAATGATACTCCCACAATTAAAGCTCTATGCTCTAATGCTCCCGAAAGAATTCTTTTATATGCTTTACCAAGTTTTCCTTCATGATCAGTATGCTTAATCTTTTTATTTAACAACATCTTCTTACTCAACACAGGCACAACTACTATAGCTACAAGTAAAGATGCAAGTATACATATAACGACAGTCATGGCGAAAGCGTAGAATACCTTACCTACCAACCCCGATATAAAAGACAGCGGAAGGAAAACCCCTACTGTTGTTATTGTAGAAGACATAACCGCAGACCCAACTTCAGCAGTGGCGGCTTTTATAAGCTCTTCATCCCGGTATTCTTCTTTGGAAAATCTCCTATATATATTTTCTATTACTACTATGGAATCATCCACTATACGACCTACTGCTACAGCTATACCTCCCAAAGACATTATATTAAGTGTAATTCCCATCCTCGGTAGTAATATAATAGCTATCAATATGGATAATGGTATAGATACAACAGCAATAACTGTAGCTTTCAGATCCCTAAGGAACAATGCGATGACTATTATTGCAAAGATAGCTCCGAGAACACCTTCACGAACCATACCATTCACAGAGTCTTTTATACTCACAGAACTGTCACTTACAATATTGAATTTCACCGTCGAATCGTCATCATTAAGTTCCTTTACCGCTGCCTTTATATCCTTTGCCACTTGTACGGTATTTGCGTCGTCTGATTTATACACGCTAAGTATTACTCCGTCTTTAAGGTTTGTTGTTGTCTTCATCTGCACTTGGGAGGAAGAGTCCGTTATTTCTCCAAGATCACTTAAAAAAACGACTTTCACCTAAAGTTGCTCAGCTCCTAAGCTTGGGGTAGAAGCATTTGGTTTTGCTGAAGAAGCCGATTTATTAGGTTTGCTTTGCGAGCCTTGTGCTGTTTGGAGTGACTGCAGCGCCTTTCCCTTCTCAATTTGATCGTTTAAAACTTTATTTAAGGAGTTCTGGGTTTCTGTAAGCTTTCCCTGCAGCTGTGTAAGTATTGCATTAGCTTGAGCTTTTTGTTCGTTGGTTGACATAGGATTAGTTAAAACAGCCTGCTGAGATAATATACCCATCTGCAGCTGCTGCATTCCGTTCAAATAAGCAATAGCCTCCGTATTACTGGCCGCTAGACTTCCAATTTGTCCTTCACCTTGTGCTAAAGTGGCCATCCCCTGAGATATTTGACCCATTCCTTCTCCAAGCTGCCCTACTGCATTACCTAGCTGAGTCATTCCTTCTCCGACCTTGTTTAAGCTTTCTCCCATTATGGAGTTCGCATTTACAGGTACTACAATAGGGATGGATTTCAATTCATCTATACTTGTAATTTTCTTTTCTGCTCTTATAGGCAATGTCTTTCCGTCAATTTCAGCTTGCCCTACCGGAATTGACACATCATTACCTTTTAAAGCATTTTTTACATCATCCAAGGCTAAACCATTTTCACTTAATTTATCAGCATTTATTTTTATATACATGCTGTTATCGGAAGTCCCCTGTACACTTATGTTTGAAACTCCTGTTACTCCGCTCAGCTTAGGATTCACCTTATCATTTATATATTTAGTAAGCTTATCTTTGTCACTACTTCCTTCTATGGCATAGGTCATTATGGGCATACTTCCAAAGCCTATTCTGCTGGTGGTAGGTTTTTGAGCATTCTCAGGAAGTGCTACTTTATTAACTGCATCTGTTACTTCCTTCTCAGCCTTGTCCATGTCTTTGCTGTAATCAAATTCCGTTATTATAACTCCTACATTTTCATTATTTATTGTCTTTACACTGGAAACACCTTGTATACCCGATATAGCTTTTTGCATAGGTTCCGTCAGTTTATCAGCTACATCCTCCGGAGATGCTCCAGGATATATATCTACCGTAGTTATCATAGGTATTGTTATGTTTGGCATAGTCTCCATTTTTATATTCTTAGCCGAGTACACTCCTCCGCCTATTAACATGACTACAACCAAAAAAATAACCAGAGTATTTTTCATAGTAAAATTCAATATCTTTTTCATCACGTACCTCCCGCAC
>JAEZDX010000054.1 GCA_023417975.1 Bacillota bacterium | reverse complement strand
GTACAACAGATGATCCTATTGATTCTTTGGAATATCACATGAAACTGAAAGAAAGCAGCGACTTTAATACAAAGGTTCTTCCGACTTTCAGACCCGATAGAGCACTAAATGTAAATAAGCCGGATTTTAAAGATTGGATTACAAAGTTAGAAGAGGTATATGGTAATAGTATAACAGACTATAAAACTTTACTTAATGCACTTAAATCAAGAGCTGAATTCTTTGATTCCATCGGTTGTAAGATATCTGACCATGGGTTGGAATATCTTCCTTATATTGAGGCAACAGAGGAAGAAGTTTCTGAGATATTCATTAAAGCATTAAAAGGCGAAGCTGTAACATTTGAAGAAGAAGAAAAATATAAGACTTATACATTGAAGTTTTTGGGCAAGGTTTATGCAGAGCTTGGATGGGTAATGCAGCTTCATATGAATGTTATAAGAAATAACAATACAAGAATGTATGGCGCTATCGGCGTAGATGCAGGCTATGATTCGATTAATGATAATAGAACTGCTCAGAAGCTAGGTAGATTATTTGATAGTTTGGAAGTAAGTAAATCTCTTCCTAAGACTATACTATATACCTTAAATCCCTCAGATTACTATGTTCTTGCAACTATGATGGGCTGTTTTCAAGGCGAAGGAATAAAAGGTAAGATACAATTGGGTTCAGCATGGTGGTTCTTGGACAATAAAGAAGGCATGATTGAGCAGATGAAAATACTTGCAAGTACTGGATTGTTGAGTTGCTTTGTAGGTATGCTTACGGATTCCAGAAGCTTTCTTTCATATACAAGACATGAATACTTTAGAAGGATAATGTGTAATCTTATTGGTGAGTGGGTTACGGATGGGGAAGTACCTGAGGATATGGAGCTTGTTGGTGATATAGTAAAAGGCATTAGTTATTATAATGCAAAGTCTTATTTTGGTTTATAGAAATTTAAAGGTATTCTAAGGCTTCTTAAAATTAATTAGCATAATAATGGCCGGAATTGGAAATGTTTAGATATTCATAATAAATACATACCAGTTCCGGTGTAATTTTAACTATAAGAGAAAAGGTTTTCGTTAGTCGATTTCGTAAGGAAAAATCAATATATACATTAGGAGGATATTATGAAAACTAATTTTTTTAAGAATGTGTTTAGCAAGGTTAAGCTTAATGGAACTGGAAAAGAAAAAGCTAAGGGGAAGGCTAAAAAGGAAAAGACCCCAAAGTTAACGGCTAAGCCATTAAAAATGAAGAGATTTTCAGTAATGAACTCGATTAATCTAAGAACTAAACTTTACATAAGCTTTTCGTTCCTTATAATTTGCAGCATCATAATCGGCCTTATAGGAGTTATGAACATAAGGAAAATAAATGCTCAATCAAAATCTATGTATGAACATAATTTAAAGAGTATAACCTTATTACATAGTATAAGAGAAGATGTTTTCTTAGATTTAAATTCAATAAATCAGTTAAATAAGTATGCCAGCACTACGGAATTGGACAAGTTAACAGCAAACACAAAGAACTTGAATGAATTAATTGCCGAATTTAAAAAAAATGCAGATACAAAAGTAAATAAGAATTTAGTGGACCTGCTTTTAGACAGATATAAATCATATAATAGTTATAAAGATCAATTTATTGAACTTAATAAGGATCAAAATCAAGATAAGTCATTGATAGTTGGTATGATAGGAAACTGTGCCGATAATGTGGACATTACTCTGGACTCATTAATTAAGTATAATGAAAAGCAGGCAGATTTAGCAGCTGAAAATAGTGATAAAATATTTAATAATGTAATGGTGTTTACTACAATATTGATTTTAATAACAATCTTATTGTCTATACTTATTGCTATATTTATATCAACCAATATTTCTTCACAAGTTAAAAAGATAATGAATTTTGCCAATGTGCTTAAGAATAAAGATTTGAGTACAGATATCGAAGTTACTGGCAAAGATGAATTTTCAAAAATCTCAAAAGCATTGATGGATACAAAGCACAGCATTAAAGATATTATCTCAAATATTTCTAACATGGCTGAGAATATGGGCGCAGGAAGTGAAGAATTATCCTCAACTATTCAGGAGATAACATCCAAAATGGAAGAGGTTAATTCCAATACTGAGACTATAGTAAAAGGTACAGAAGAGTTAAGCTCATTAACTGAAGAAGTAACAGCATTAACCTTGGAGTCAGGAAAGTCAATTAATATCCTTTCAGACAAATCACAGCTTGGAAATAAAATATCTAAGAATATAGAACAGCGTGCTGTAGAAATAAAGAGCAAGACCAATGAATCGCTTAAAGCAGCAGATGATTTATACGAGGCAAATCAGAAAAAGATAGCTGAGGCTATAAATGAAGGAAAAATTGTTAATGAAGTTAAGGTTATGGCAGACACTATCGGTCAAATTGCAGAGCAAACTAATCTTCTGGCTTTAAATGCAGCTATAGAAGCAGCAAGGGCAGGAGAACACGGCAGAGGCTTTGCAGTAGTAGCTGATGAAGTTAGAAAGCTTGCCGAGCAGTCATCGAAGACTGTAACACATATTCAAGATATCGTAAAACGCGTTCAAAAGGCTTTTAACAATTTATCCGATACGTCAGGAGATATATTAAAGTATATGACTGATAATATCAGACCTGATTACCTGTACTTTGTGGAGGCAAGCAGTCAATACGTAGAAGATGCTAAGAGTATAAGCGGCGTATCAAATGAAATTGCAAACTCTGCAGCTGAAATGGCTGCTGCTATGGAGCAGATAGGAAGTGCTATGCAAAACGTTTCTGCTACAACCCAAGAAGACTTATCCAATTCAGAGCAAATATCCAGCAGTATTGAAGAAACGAGCAGAGCATTGGATGAGATATCTGAGGCAGCAGTTAACCAGGCAGAAATATCAGAAAGCATAAATAGAATAATTCAGGAGTTTAAATTATAAGCTAAGTAGCACACAAATTGTTTAGTACACTAAATAAGCTATTTTCTAAATCCACCTTATAAATTAAGAAGTCCGGATTGATATTCAAAATCAATCCGGATTTCTGTATTGGCTTAAATTAAATCCATGTGAACTATTTTTTGTTATTATCTCTGAATTGGGTTGGGTTTATACCCTCATACTTTTTGAAAATTCTAAAGAAGGTGCTGTGAGTTGTAAAGCCAATCATCTCACCGATTTTTGTAACACTATAATTTGTTTCCAAAAGCAGCTCTTTTGCCTTAGAAATTCTTATAGAAGTTAAATATTCGTGAAAACCCATTCTCATTGTTTCTTTAAACAATCTTGAAAGATACTTATCTGAAGTACCAAAAATTTCAGCCAGCTTTTCCAAATACAAATCCTCTGAGTAATGTGCTTTTATATACTCTGAAATTTGATAGATATCAACTTTACTGCTGGATTTTTGAACGGAAAGAAGTTTATTAACCATAAGCAGTATATAAGAGTTAATATCATTTAGAGACATTAGCTGCACGTTCATAGAAAAGTCTACATAAGCTTCTCCCATAAGCTTTTCAGGATCCAATTCCTTTTCAGTAGTTACTCTAAGTATTGTATCGTAGATACTTGAGTAAAATTTCTTTAGTGTATTTTCTGAAATATTATCTTTGTAATTTTTGTCTATCAATAAATTCAAGAACGAAATAGACTCATCTTTATAATTGCCTAATAAGTAATTAAACAATTTATTTTCATCGCTTATTGAATAATGGAAATTTATAAATCTCCCTTCACCTGCATATATTTTGATTTTATCGTAGCCTAGGGGAGAAACTGTAGCTAAAGCTTTGCGTGCTTCATTAAAAGATTTATTCATTCCTACGAAGTCCATATAGATGCGTCCTATACCTACATAGACTGATAGAAGATCGCTATCATACTCAAATAAATCAAGAATGCTTCGTATTGAGAAGGTTATATTTTCAAGGTTTTCTTCCTTTGGGAGATTTACCAATAAACAAAGCTGATTTGAGTTGATATTTAATATATAAGTAGGATAATTATCTAAAGCTATTCTTCCAAACATCTTTGAAATACCCTTCATTACAAGTAAATACTCATCTTTATCATATAAAGAGTAATACTTATCTGTAAATTTAATTTCAATAAGACTGACGCAAAAGTCCGAGTATTTAAAATTAATATGACTATTATATATGAAGTTTTTAACAGCTTCATCCATAAGTGAGTCGCTGTTAGTTAGAATTTTAATTAAGTATTGCTCTGATGCTAAAGGCATTACTATAGAAAGATCATTTCTAAGGTTAATATCATCAGATAAAATTTTTCTTATTCGATTTCCTAAATATTCAACCTCATTTTTACTTGTTTCTAGCTGCTCTAAATCGTTATCTTTTAGTATGTTAATGAGATTATCAATAGGGCTATATATTTTTCGGCTTATTAGATAAGCCACAAGTATTGAAAAGACTACGCCTGAAAAAATAATAGTATATGCCAGATTTTTGATATTAAGTGTTCTGCGATAAAACTCGTTGTAAGGAATAAAAGCAGTATAAATAAAGTTATTAAACTTAGATAGCCTAGAGGAATAACTTACAACCAATACTTTTTCCCCGTTAACGTTATATTCGAAGAAGTTACCACTGGATAGCTTGGACAGAAAATTTGTATCTGTTGTAATGCTGTCATTTATATTAGGTTCTGATGAAGAATAAACAATTCCGCTCTTATCGATGATGGCCATGGCACTGTTTGGTAAAAATTTATATTTTTCCAATATTGATGCTATTTCTTTTGAACTTAGATTTATTACAAATAAATTATCAGATTTAAAGCCTGCCAAATTAGAGGTAACAAAAGGTATAACCTTTCTTTTTGAATGCGCGTCGTAACTTGAATCAGTTAGAAAGCTTGGTTTTAAAACATCATAAAAAGTGGTATTTACTTTAAGCTTCATCCAATATTCCGCATTATACTTGTCGTATCTAAAGTATTTGGAAAAGAAAACGTCTGCATTGTAAGTACCGTTAACTCCGAGAATCTCATTACTGTCTTTGTGAACAATAAATACATCATCGATAAGACTTTTTGTAGTTTTGAATTTAGTTAATGTTTTTGTTGTAGACGTTATATTTGTGTTATCCCATATATCAAGTTTATTTCCGGAATAGAACAAATTATACAAGTTAATGTCTGAAGAAAGCAGTAAGGTTGTATTTTGTAATTCAATTAACGAATTATCTATTGTTTGCGCAACATTATCAAGAGTATTAAGATAATTAGATTCAAGTTCTTTTTCAAATAGAACTTTATAGTATTTATACACTCCTAGAGCTGAAAAGGAAACCATGCTTATAGGGATTAAAAAATATATGAAGATTGAGCGCAGAAAACTTCTTTTAGGCATATTGTTTTTTAAAAATTTAGCGTATATCATTAAATTTTCCCCCCTATGAAAATTCTAATAAAAATGACTAACATTAAAGTTATGATAGTCATAAAATCATTATACATGGGCTATAACACATATTCAATGATTGAAAAAAACGTTTTACATTTCTAAAATCTACTATGATTGCAAAAATCGCAGTAATAAAATGAATAATATATTGCAAAAATCCATTATATATTACTTTTCTTAAAAGTAGAGTAATGCATTGAAACGCTTGAAATGCTTGTATATTTTTAAAGTGAAATTGTTTACTATAAATATGGCAGGTAAAATGTCGAAAAATTAAAAACTAAATACGTTATTAAGAGGGGAGGCAAAATAAGTGGAAACAGCTATTAATACAAAAATAAGCAAAAATACTAAGCTTAAGAGAAATCTATCAATTATACGGAAGGATTGGCAGTTATACAGTCTTCTAGTATTACCACTTATGTATTATCTGGTTTTTAAATATGGACCGATGATTGGAAATGTAATAGCCTTTAGAAGATTTAGACCGGGTGGACCGGTACTTGGAACAGAATGGGTTGGACTAAAATATTTTAATATGTTTATACATGATTCGACCTTTTGGCAGGTTTTTAAAAATACTCTTACTTTGAGCGGCTTATCATTAATAATAGGCTTTCCTATTCCGATAATATTTGCACTATTATTAAATGAATTAAAAGGTAATAAGTTTAAAAGATTTGTACAAACTGCCTCATATTTACCACATTTCTTATCAACTGCTATAGTTGCAGGTATGATAATGGAACTTCTTTCTCCTTCGAGTGGTGTTATAAATATGATTATAAAATCATTGGGAGGAAAAACCATAAACTTCTTGAGTGAACCGGGATGGTTCAGAACGATCTATGTTAGTTCAGGTATATGGCAGGGTATGGGTTGGGGCGCTATATTATATCTAGCAGCTCTATCAAATATAAATATGGAATTGTACGAATCAGCTAAAATAGATGGGGCTAACAGATGGAAACAGACACTTCATATTACAATTCCAGGTATTTTACCTACAGTAGTGACCTTGTTGATCCTAAATATAGGTGGTCTTTTGGGAGTAGGCTTTGAAAAGATAATGTTGCTTTACAATCCTCTTACATATTCTACTGCGGATGTAATTTCTACCTATCTATATAGATTAGGCTTACAATCCAGTAATTTTAGTTATGCAACTGCAATAGGACTATTTGAAGCAATTATTGGATTAATACTTGTTTATTCAGCTAACTTAGTATCAAGAAAATTGACAGAGAATAGCTTGTGGTAAGGAGGGATAATGTGATAAAGGTATCAAAATCATATAAGGTATTTCAAGTATTCAATGTAATCTTACTATTATTAATAGTTGCGGTGACACTTTATCCTTTTTTGTATGTATTGGCTACATCTTTTAGTAGTGATCATTTCGTAACTGCAGGAAAAGTTTATCTCCTACCAAAAGGCTTTACGACAGAGACCTATAAGGTCGTTATGAGAGAAAAGTTATTTTGGACTGGCTATAAGAATACTGTTGTATATACAGTTACAGCTACAGCATTTTCATTATTTATGACAACTATCTTTGCATATGCTTTATCTAAAAAGAGATTGATAGGAAGAAAGTTTTTTTTAGGACTTGCAGTATTCACTATGTTTTTTAATGGTGGGTTGATTCCAAATTATTTGCTTGTTAAATACCTTGGAATGAGGAATACTATTTGGGCAATAGTTGTTCCAGGAGCTATAAGTACATGGAATCTGATGATAATGAAAAGTTTTTTTGAAAGTATGCCCGCTGAGCTGGAAGAAGCAGCTTCAGTGGATGGAATGAGTACATACGGAATACTTATCAAAATAATTATACCATTATCTATGCCAATATTAAGTACAATGGCACTTTTTTATGCGGTAGGAAACTGGAACAATTGGTTTGGACCATTTCTTTATTTGGACGAAAAAAAGATGCAGCCTGTGACTTTATACTTAAGAAATATTATTGCAGGGGCTTCGTCAACTGATCAAGGCCAGAATTTTGAGGCTCAGCAACAGATAGCGGCAACTATAAAGTCTTGTACAATAATATTGACTGTTTTGCCGATATTGTGTGTATATCCATTCATACAAAAGTACTTTGTAACAGGTGTCATGATAGGCTCTGTTAAAGGCTAGAATTTAAGCATTGTGTTGAAATGGTTTCAATTCAATGTTTAATATATAAATATATATAATAGGGGGAATACTTATGAACAAAAAGTTAAAAGTTCTGGCAACAAGCGCATTGGTACTAAGCTTAACGGCTGGTATGCTTGCTGGCTGCGGTAAGAAAGGCGGAGACAGTAAATCTGATGGATCAATTGATGTAACATCAGAAGCTGGAAAAACATTTCATTCGGACAAGCCACTTGAATTTAGTATGTTGAATCTTGATAATCCAGGGTATCCAGTTAAAAACGATTGGTTACTATGGAGTGAAATTACTAAGAGAACAAACGTTACATTAAAGCTTACTACTGTTCCTATGAGTGATTATAACGATAAAAGAAACTTGTTGATAAGCACAGGAGATGCTCCATACATTATACCTAAGACATATCCGGGCTCAGAAGTGGCATATATACCATCAGGAGCTATTCTTCCGGTTAGTGATTACGTAAAATATATGCCTAATTACCAGAAAAAGGTTAAGGATTGGAATCTACAGTCTGATTTAAAGGGGATAACTCAGGCAGACGGTAAATATTATGTATTACCGGGACTTCATGAGAAACCTAAATATGATTATTCTTTAGTTATAAGGAAAGATATACTGGATAAAGAGGGCTTAAAGGTTCCTACTTCATGGAATGAAGTATATGAAGTAGCGAAAGCACTTAAAGCTAAGTATCCTAATACGTTTCCTTTATCAGACAGATGGAAGACTGATTCTCTTACTAGCTTAGTTGCCGGCACCTTTGGTGTTGGGTGCGGCTGGAGTGCGGGTTCAGGTATACAGTATGATTCAGCTAAAGATAATTTCTTCTTCTATCCAACTTCTAACGATTATAAAGACTTTTTAACATATTTTAATAAACTCATTAAGGAAGGCTTGATGGATCCAGAAAGCTTTACGCAGAGTGACGACCAAGCTAAGGAGAAGTTTGTAAACGGTAAATCCTTTATGATGGCTTCAAATGCACAAGAAACAGTGGTTTTACAGACTACAATGGAAAAGAATTTAGGAAAAGATAAATTTGAACTATTGCATATGCGTAATCCGGCAGGACCTAAGGGTGATGTAATTAGTGCAGGCAGACTAGAAAATGGTATGATAATATCTTCAAAGGCTAAAGATGATCCAAACTTTGAAAGTATGATGAGATTTATTGACTGGTTATGGTATAGCGACGAAGGTCAAGAGTTGACTAAATGGGGCGTTGATGGAACAACCTATAAAAAAGGTACTGATGGAACAAGAACTCTAATGCCGGGAATAAATTTCAACGGATTAAATAAAAATGGCGCTTCTACAGATAAAGACTTGAGAAAAGACTTCGGATTCTCTAACGGTGTATTTTCCTATGGTGGCTCCGAGGAACTTAAATCATCTATGATGAATGATATTGAGAAGGCATTTGCAAAGGAAATGTCTACTAAGAAGATTTTACCTGCAGCCCCTCCAATATTATATAATGAAGACGAAAGAGAACAATATAATATGAAGGATACCCCATTAATGGATTATATAAAATCTCAAACTCAGAAATTCATGTTAGGATTAGAGCCATTATCTAACTGGGATCAGTTTGTAGCTCAGTGTAAGGCTAAGGGCAGTGAAGATTTGGTTAAGCAGGCTAATGATATATACGGCAGAACAAAGGACAAATTAAAATAGTTGTTAGCCACTTAGAGTTTAGCACATCAATTGTCTAATATAATAATAAGTAAGCTTTTTTCTAAATCCACCTTATAAATAAAGAGAGTCGTATAGATTTATGATTAAATAAAATACGGCTCTCTTTATTTTACTTAATTATAATAATGTGAGGAATACTCATGCCGGAAAGCAGGAATAATAAATTGAAATAAGTGATAGTGAGAAATAATTAAACTGTAGAGGGGATACTTATGAACAAAAAGCTAGTGATTTCATTATTAGGTATATTGTTTCTTAGCTTAGAGGTAAGTTTGACTGCCGGCTGTGCTAATAAAGATGAAATGAAAATGCCTGACAACGAAATTAATGCAGCCTTAGAAGCAGGTAAGACCTTTCATTCAGACAAACCACTTAAATTCAGCATCCTATATCTTGATAATCCTGCTTATCCCATGAAAAATGATTGGTTACTATGGAGTGAAATTACAAAGAGAACGAATGTTTCTTTAAAGATTGTGTCAGTTCCATATGATGAATACAATGAAAAAAGAAGCTTATTAATAAGCACAGGTGATGCTCCATATATAATAACCAAGACTTATCCGGGATCAGAAGAAGCATACATATCATCAGGAGCTATACTTCCGGTTAGCGACTACGTAAAATTTATGCCTAGTTATGAAAAGAAAATTAAAGCTTGGAATCTTAAAAATGAATTAAAAACAATAACACAGGCCGATGGTAAATACTATGTATTACCTGGTGTACATGAAAAAGCAAGATATGACTACTCATTACTTATAAGAAAAGATATTTTTAATAAGGAAGGGTTAAGGGTGCCGGTAACTTGGGATGAAGTCTATGAGGCAGCAAAAACACTTAAAGCGAAATACCCGGACATATATCCTATATCGGACAGATGGAAAACAGATGCATTAACAAATTTCATGGCTCCTACTTTTGGTGTTATGGCAGGCTGGGGTGCAGGCAACGGTATAAAGTATGATTCATCCAAGGACAGTTTCTTTTTCTATCCAACTACTAATGAGTATAAAGATTTTATAACTTACTTTAATAAGATGGTTGAAGAAGGCTTAATGGATCCGGAAAGCTTTACTCAAAGTGACGATGAAGCTAAACAAAAGTTTGAAAGCGGTAAAGCTTTTATGATAACTTCAAATATTCAAGAAACATTAGCATTGCAGCAGTCAATGGAAAAGAGCTTAGGAAAAGACAAGTTTCAATTATCGCACATGAGAAATCCTCAAGGACCTAAGGGAGATGTAGCGTATTCAAGCAGGCTTGAAAATGGTATTATTATACCTTCAAATGCTAAGGGCAATCCGAATTTTATAAGCATGATAGAATTCATTGATTGGTTATGGTACAGTGATGAAGGCCAAGAGTTAACAAAGTGGGGAGCCCAAGGTATTACCTATACGAAGGCTGATGATGGAACAAGAGCTTTTGTGCATGGAATAAACTTCAACAATTTAAGTAAGATACCTACACCAGCAGATAAGGATTTAAGAAAAGATTTCGGCTTTAGCAATGGAGTATTCTCCTATGGTGGAGCTGAAATACTTAAGACTTCTATGATGAATGACCTCGAAAAGACATTTCAAAAGGAAATGGCGGATAAAAGAACACTTTCACCGGTTCCACCCATTTTATATGATGAAGCTGAGAGAGAGGCGGCTAATATGAAGGGAATTCTATTAATGGATTATGTTAAAGTCCAAACTATCAAGTTTATGACAGGAAACGATCCGTTATCTAACTGGAATCAATTCGTTGTTCAATGTAAAGCTAAGGGCAGTGAAGATTTGGTTAAGCAGGTAAATGAAGTATATAATAGAACAAAACACAGATTAAAATAATGATTATATACAAATAAAGTGAAAATGTACATGGAAAAAGATAATGTAATGTTATATATTAATTTAGAAAAGAATCAATGAGATTGTAAAAAAATATTTACAATTCAAATGCTTATATATTTATAATTCAAGTTAACAAGAAATGGGGGTACAAACATAAAATTATTGAATACTGTGGGTATAGAATAAAAATCAGGGTCCGCGGTTACTAAGGAAGTTATAATGTAAAATAAGCTTGATTTGAAAATTTATAGTTATATTCATGTAAGGAGTAGTGATTATGCACAAACAAGAATTAATGAAGAATTATAAAAATGTATATAATTGTTGGCTGAATTACAGTAAAAGTGATAATGTAAGCCTGCAGGATAAATATAAAAACATATGCAGTTCTATAGTAGTAAAAAATACAAATCCTGTTATATTAACAGCCGTGGAAGAAATGAAGCTGGCAGTAAAAGAAATTATGGATATAGATGTACAAGTGACAAGCAAAATTGAAGGTTCATCATATTTGTTTCTTGGAACTATAGAGGATATTGATATAATAAGTACGGAAACTAAAATTACTGAAGAGCTGCCTAGCGGGAGCTTTGAGGTAAAAGTATGTAATAAGGATACCAACAATTCCTTGCAAATTATTGGTAAAGACGCAAATGGAGTACTGTATGGTGTATTTCATTTGATAAAGGCCATTAGCACAGGTATGGATATTTCTAAGGTTGAAACCTTGGAAGTTCCACAAAATGAACTGAGAATGATAAACCATTGGGATAATATTAGCGGTGATATAGAGAGAGGTTACGCAGGCAAGTCTTTTTATTACAAAGATAATGAAATTATAAAAGATGCCTCAAGAATCAAAGATTTAGCAAGACTTCTTGGTTCAGTAGGAATCAATGGAGTTGTTATAAATAATGTCAATGTACACAAGCTTGAAACAAAGTTTATAACTGAGGAATATTTACCTGATATAGCAAGATTTGCTGAAGCTTTCAGAGGTTATGGAATAAAGACATATTTAAGTGTAAATTTTGCAGCACCTATTGAGGTTGGTGGACTTACTACTGCAGACCCGCTAGATAGTGGAGTTCAACAGTGGTGGAAGGAAACAGCTGATAGAATATACACATTTATACCTGATTTTGGAGGTTTCCTTGTAAAGGCTGACTCAGAATTCAGACCTGGTCCATTTACCTATGGACGTAATCATGCACAGGGAGCAAATATGTTGGCTGAGGCATTAAAATCTCACGGTGGTCTTGTAATTTGGAGATGCTTCGTTTATAACTGCCTTCTTGACTGGAGGGACAGAAGTAAGGATAGAGCAAGAGCTGCCTATGATCACTTTAAGCCTTTAGATGGCCAGTTTATGGATAATGTAATATTGCAGATTAAGAACGGACCTATGGATTTCCAAATAAGAGAAGCAGTTTCTCCGCTATTCGGTGCTTTGGAAAACACAAATATAGTACTTGAATTCCAAGCTGCTCAAGAATATACAGGGCAGCAAAAGCATGTATGTTATCTTTTGCCTATGTGGAAGGAAGTATTGGGCTTTGATACCTTTGCTAAGGGAGAAGGTTCATATGTAAGTAAGGTGGCCAACGGAAGTCTATTTAAGAGAAAGCATCGCGGTATAGCAGCTGTTTCAAATCTTGGTAACAGTGAGTGTTGGACCGGTCATCCTTTAGCACAGGCTAATCTATATGGATTGGGAAGAATTGCATGGAATCCTGAGCTAAGTTCAGAAGAAATAGCTGAAGAATGGGTTAAAATGACTTACGGCTGTGATCCGGCTGTTGTAGAAACAGTGATGAGTATATTGATGCAGTCGAGAGATGTATATGAGAAATACACAAGTCCACTTGGAATAGGCTGGATGGTATATCCTCACCATCATTACGGACCAAGTGTTGACGGATATGAGTATACTCCATGGGGTACTTACCACTATGCCGATTGGAGAGGTTTTGGGGTAGACAGAACCGTTGCAACAGGAACAGGTTACACGGCGCAATATAGAGAACCTGTAGCAAGTATGTATGAGAATTTGCAAACATGTCCTGAAGAGCTTTTATTATTTTTCCATCACTTACCATATACCTATGAGCTTAAGAGTGGAAAAACTATAATTCAACATATATATGATACTCACTTTGAAGGAGTAGAAAAAGTAGAAGAGTTTATTGAGAAATGGGAATCTTTGAAGGACAAAATCAGTGACGATGCTTTTGAGCTTGTAACAGAGAAACTAGCTGTTCAGCTTAAGGATTCTAAAGAGTGGAGAGACGTTATAAATACTTACTTCTATAGAAGAACAGGTATACAAGATGTAAAAGGACGTAAAATATACGAATAGTTGCAAAAACGAGAGAATAACTTTAAGGTTTTCTCTCGCTTTTATTATGTCGTAAGCTTGATGGAGTATAACCTTTAAGCTGCTTAAAGGCACGGTTAAAGCTTCGAATACTGTTAAAACCGCTGTCAAGTGCAATGTCGGTTATGTCTTTATTTGTGTTAAGTATCATATCTTCAGCCTTAAACAATCTTAAGGTATTAATATAAGTTTTTAAATTTGTTCCTGTAAGAAGATTAAAATCTTTACTCAGATTATAAGGATCAATATTAAAATTATTGGCAATACTTTGCAAAGAAATGTCTAGTTGATAATTGTCCTCTATATAGCCGAAAACTTTTTGCATAATACGTATTCTTGAGGAATTGCTTTCTCGTTCATTGTTTTCAATATCCAAGTTTCTCAGTAAAAGTCCGCAAATTTCGTTTAAGCCTGCTTTAATGAAAAGCTCATAATACTTATTTTGTGATTTATTTTCCTTTAGAATCTTTAAAAGAATATGCTTTATATTTGCGAGCTCGGAATTTTCTATAACACTCTTCGGTATAAAGGGTGAGACAAATCTTCCTTTTGGAGGCCAATTGGAGGAAAGACCGATAAATTCTGTATTGAATACTAAGGTAAGGAGCTTTGAAGGAACGTTTGTAGTTTCATAGTAATGAATGTCCCCGCTGTTAAATACCCCCATATCCCCTTCGGTTAAAGTGAATTTTTGGTTATTAACCCCAATGCATATTGTACCTTCTCTAACATAGGTAAGCTCTGCATCATTATGCCAATGGGCAAGATAATTAAGATTGATATTTTCATAAATTGAAACTTGGATGTTGTTGTAAAAGGAACCGGACCTATTTTCATAAAAGTATTTCATAGTATCACCTTCATCATTTATTATATTGATTTCACCAACTTTTGTCTACTGATTCTCGTTTTATGTCGAGCCATAAATTTAGTAGATATATATAATTTAATTATCAAGGATAATTAAGCTATATAGAAAGTAATAAATATCTTCATCTTGAGCTGTGACAAAATATCCAATTTTCACGGATTTAAGGGACTGTTCAAGGTGATTAGATATTTACTTTCTATATAGTACTGATTACTTGTAAAAAATATCATATGACAACGATTAACCATGGGGAGGTAATACTTTGAACAATCTAAAAGTTTGGAAAACAAGTAAGGAACATATGGAATTCAGTCCTATAAAAGGTTTGGATTTTTCGGAAAAACAGGAAAACATAATTGATATAAATTTAAGCAATACGGAGCAATATCAAGAAATAATCGGATTTGGCGGTGCTTTTAACGAGGTTGGTTGGGAAGCGATAAGCCATTTGACTGAGGATAAAAAGAAAGAAATATTTGATGAGCTTTTCTTAAAGGAAGGCTGTAATTTTACACTTTGCCGTACACCTATCGGAGCAAGTGATTTTGCATTGGATGCTTATTCTCTCAATGATGTGAGAAATGATTATGAAATGAAGAATTTCTCCATAGTAAGGGACAAGGAAAACTTAATTCCTTTTATAAAGGAAGGCTTAAAAACCAATTCAGAGCTAAAGCTATGGAGCTGCCCTTGGAGTCCGCCTTATTGGATGAAAACTACAGACAACATGTGCGCAGGTGGAGAACTTATAGAGACGCCGGAAAATTTAAGAGCTTATGCAAAGTACTTAGTAAAATATATCGAAGCCTATGAAAGAGAAGGAATTAATATTTATGGCTTCTGTGTACAAAATGAAACTGACGTTATAAATGTATATCCTACATCTACTATGACATCAGAATCAATGCAGAGATTTATAAGGGCTTATCTTATTCCTGAACTTATAATTTCTCAGAAGAAACCTCTAAGGACTGAAATTTGGGCAGGTACTATAAGAGAAGTTAAGGGCTATGCAGATGCAATTGTAGATGATGCAGTAAATAAACAGTTTATTAAGGGAGTAGGTTACCAATATTCATCTGCAGAGGTAGTAAGAGATTCTTATAACAAACATTCGGCAATAAAACACTTGCATACGGAGGCTCCTTGCCACAATGGAAGAAATGCCTGGGATGAAGCAGAGGATATATTTAAGGATGTAATAATGTACTTGGAGAATGGATGCGCAAATTACTGCTACTGGAATATGGTTCTAAATGAAACAGGTCTGAGCACATGGAATTGGAAGCAAAACAGTATGATAACTGTAGATAGAGAAAACAATAAGGTAATATATAATCCGGAGTTTTATGTTATGAAGCACTTCAGTCATTGTGTAATGCCGGGAGCAGTCAGAATTAAGGCTTCTGCCCAGTATAATGACAGTATCATTGCTTTTAAAAATCCTGACGGAAGTACAGTATGTATTATAAGCAATTTTAGCGGATATAAAAAGGCTGTAAGCTTAAATATAAAGGATAACAGTGTTAGAGCTGAATTGGAACCCAACAGCATATATTCCTTTGTTATATAAAATTAGTTATAAATATATGGATTAATATAAAAGATATAGGAGGAAGAGATAAATGCAAAACAAGTCATTTTATGTCCACCATAGTGCATTTGGAGCATTTTCAAGCTTTATGCTTGGAAAAATAGGAAAGGGAGGCGGTTTCGTATTAAGTGATGTGAGGCCTCCTGAAAACAATGTGTTTATAGGATACAAGCAGGAGTGCAGAATTAAGCTTTTACCATTTTGTACTATAGACAATAATGCTGAACAGGAATTTACAGGCGAAGTTGGTGATAGAACTGAAAATAAATCGGTATGCTTGCTTTCAGAGGGTGAAATACAAAGAGAGATAGGATGGGCATCCGATACTTGGACTGCAGACAGGTTTAAATTTTCTATTGTAACGCCTTTTGGTGAAGTAAAGGACCCTGTTTTGATGACTGAGGAGGAGAAAAAGTTTGCTTTTGCTCCCGTTATATTTGCACAGCTTACTTTTGATAATTCAGATAAAAATACCGATGTTGAGATGATTTTTGGACTGGAAGGCCCAAAGAGAAGATTATCTATAACTACGGATGGAAACTATGTTGGTGCAGCATGTGAAAGAAGATATGGCTTTGGTGCTGTAGCTTCTGAAAATATAAAGGAGTTATCCAGATTGGATATTTTGACTTCCTGGGCTAATGATAATTATCAAAATCATGATCTTGGAAGAGCACCTTCTTTAATATTTAAAGTTCCTGCAAACACTGTAAAGACATACACTATTGCGCTTGCCACCTATCAGGATGGGACTATTACTACCGGTATAGATACACGATTTTATTATACAGCAGTATTTAATTCCCTTGAGGAAGTAATAGATTTCGGTATAAAAAACTCAGAATGTTATTTAAAAATGGCTGAGCTTAGAGATAAGGAACTTAAGCAAAGTAAGCTTAATGAGCATAGACAATTTTTATTGGCTCATGCAACTCACAGCTATCACGCCAGCAGCCAGCTTATGAAAAAGCAGGACGGTTCTCCACTATGGGTTGTTAATGAAGGTGAATATATAATGATGAATACCTTCGATTTAACTGTAGATCATGTGTTTTATGAAATGAAGTTCCACCCTTGGACTATAACAAATGCTTTGGACTTATTTGTTGAAAGATACAGCTACTATGATCAGGCTGGTTTGGCATTTACTCATGACATGGGCGTTGCTAACGGATTCTCGCCAAAGG
>JAEZDX010000676.1 GCA_023417975.1 Bacillota bacterium | reverse complement strand
TGGCTACACTATGCTTGGAAGTTTGAAAAATATCGGAGAAGGTAATGCACTGGAAGTTATATTTGCGGATTATGTAGGAAAGCTTACTCAAAAAGCTGATGGAGCTTTTTCATATCCTTCCTATCAGGGAAGAATAAAAGCTGTTTCAAGCTATAAATATGCACCATTTACAGCTAAAATAACCATTCAGAAGGATGCAAAACCTGTTCCTAACGCAGAAGTTACTTACTCAATAGATTTGGGAAATTTCGTAAAGGGAATGACTGATGAAAATGGAGTACTGAAAATTGAAAATGTACCTTCAGGACCACATAATATAAGTATTTATTACGATAAAGCAACAACAGATGCGTATATTAACGACTTGATTGGTGCAGGACCGGGTGGAATCAATGCAAGTCTTGTATCCGGAGACTTGGCTGAAGCAAGAAGAGTGGCAATAGGTATTGATTCACTTCCATCAAGTATAACATTAAAAGATAAAGATTCTGTATTAGCAGCGGTTGCTGATTATAATACATTAACTAAAGAACAAAAGACTTTAGTATTTAATTATAGTAAATTAGTTAATGCACAAGCGGCTATAGAAAAACTAAGTACGCAGCCGGCACAGCCAGAGAACAATCTGCCTCAAACCGGTTCGGAAATAGATATGAACGTTTTAATTACACTAGGTATTTTATTAATAATATCCGGTGCTCTGTATAGAAGAAAAGGAAAAGTTAGAGAATAAACAAACAATCCACAATACTGCTAAATTTTGAGCAGTATTGTGGATTTTCATTCTGAAAAATTATTTAAGAAATGTCACAGCATTTTGAGACATCTTCTGTAAAAGCTTCAACGACATTTCCTTCTCTTCAGCTGTAAAATCACATGTAAGTATATTGTTACAACTGTCTATAATTTCAAAAAGAATAGGCTGTAGTTCTATAGCTTTCTCAGTATAGTATAATTTATACGCTCGCTTGTCGCTAGGATCAACTTCTCTATATAAATAACCTTCATCTTCAAGCTTTTTCACTGCCTTAGCAGTAGTGCCTTTATCAATATTCATAAGTTCCGATAAAGTGTCCTGGCTTATTCCGTTATTATGATAGAGAGTTAATAGAAATACATATTGTCCGTAGCCTATATTATGAGCTTTAAGATGTCCGCTTATATAACCTTGCATGTATCTATTCAAAAGAGAGATCCACCTTCCATTGGCATTCTCACAATGGTCCATTTTATACCCTCCTTTACAGTCAAAATATTGTACAAAATATATAGTTGCATATGCAACAATTTTAATATATAATGATTATACTTCAAATAAGTTGCATATGCAACTTATTTGCTCATATTAAGGAGGAGTTTATGAATAATACAAATGAATTAGGTGTAGAGAGTGTTGGAAAACTTCTCGTAAAGTTTTCAATTCCTGCCGTTATAGGCATGCTCGTTAATGTTTTATACAGCATTGTTGACAGGATATTTGTTGGCAGATGGGTTGGCGCTATTCAGCTTTCCGGAGTGGCTATTACATTTCCCATAACTAACGTAATTATGGCTTTTGGCATGCTTGCAGGTATTGGGGCAGGTGCTTTGGTGTCCATAAAATTGGGACAACATAAAAGAGAGGAAGCAGAGAAGGCACTAGGAAATGCTTTTTCTCTATTAATTATATTCTCATTAGTTTTAACTATAGTAGGAATTATATTTTTAGATCCAATTTTAAGAGTATTGGGGGCTAGCCCAGATACTATGCCTTATGCAAGGCAATTTGCATTTATTATTATACTTGGATTGACGTTTCAAAATGTAAGCATGGGATTAAATAATATTATTCGTGCAGAAGGTAATCCTAAAATTGCAATGATGACCATGCTTATAGGGGCAGGACTTAACTTTGTGGCAAATCCTATACTAATTTTCATTTTTAAGTTGGGAGTGCAAGGTTCAGCACTATCAACGGTTATATCTCAAAGTGTTACAACAATATGGACGCTAATGTATTTTACTAAAGGCAAAAGTTTGCTTAAGCTGAAAAGAGAAGCAATGAGATTGAAGCTTCACGTTATTAAACAAATAATGGCAATTGGTATGTCTGCTTTTGCAATGCAGCTTGCAGCCAGCTTAGTAACAATTACCTTTAATTCAGGGCTGGAAAAGTACGGCGGCGATTTAGCAATCGGTGCTATGTCTTTAGTCAGCAGTGTAAATATGCTAATACTTATGCCTATATTTGGCATAAATCAAGGTGTTCAGCCTATAATCGGATATAATTATGGAGCCAAAAACTACGATAGGGTAAAGAAAGCATTAAAATATGCTGTGATTGCAGCTACAGTTATAACAATAACAGGCTTTTCTCTTATAGAGCTTTTCCCAGGGTATATAATAAGGGTATTTACTAGCGATGCCGAAGTAGTAAGTATTGGTGGGAAAGGATTGGCAATTTTTCACCTTATGCTCCCAATAGTAGGGTTTACAATTGTGGGAACTAATTATTTTACAGCAGTTGCTAAGGCAAAGCTTTCTATGCTGTTGGGCTTGTTAAGGCAAGTTATAATACTGATTCCGTTGATTATTATTTTGCCTAAGTTTTTTGAGTTGAACGGAGTTTGGATGGCACAGCCATTGGCAGATCTTATTACTACATCAATAACTGCGGTAACCGTAATGCTTGAGATGAAGAAGCTTGGGAATAAAAATGAAATAGAAGATAATATTTTAGACGCGGTATAAAACTAAATATTGAATTAGGAATGAGTATTTTTAGCTGTTGCACAAGTAATGTTTTGTTAGTTGTGCAGCAGCTTTTTTATTAATTCTAGTTAGCAATAGTTTATTTCTTACATAAATAAACTATAAAGAATACTTTTCTATATAAAATTTGATATTATGGCAAAATATACATGAAATATTGATAAAATTGTTAAATTTATGCCTGATAAGTAATTTAAAATATGAAAAGTTATATAAAAGTATTATTATTTTTAAAAGTACTATAACATTAAATAGGTTATGCTAACATATTACTGATATGTAAATTAAATGGAGGTGGGGGAAAGAAATGAAAGGATTTAAGAAAAAAGTCTTATCACTGATGTTGGTGATGACATTTATTATGTCGTTATTCATGGGCAGCGGTAAGGTAAAAGCAAATGCATCACACATAGATTTGTACAAGTTAAAGGATGCATTTAAGCAGAGGATCTATGAAAAATATACGCAGCAATCGATAAAACTAAAGGAACAAAATAAGCTGACAGATAAGTTAAAAGGCACAAATGGGAATGACGTCAAAAATGTCAGCGCAACCAAAGATCCAAATGAAGTCGTAAGGATCATAGTTCAACTCGATGGAAAGGCAGCTATTGAAGGTGATGCTAAAGGACTGGCAGCTTCAGATACGTCTGATGAAAAAAGGATTGATAATTCCATAAAAAAGGTACAAGCTTCTCAGACAGATGTTATAAAAAAGGTGGAAGCAATAACAGGTAATAAGAATAGAAGGTCCTATGGTTATCTTTTGAATGGATTCAGTATTCAAGGTAAG
>JAEZDX010000611.1 GCA_023417975.1 Bacillota bacterium | reverse complement strand
GTTCAATTGATAGTGCCCTTTGATAATGAAGCAGAATTGATAAGAGCATACGAGATTTTGAAAAACGAGAATAAGATTGTAAGTCATATAAAAGCTACCGATTTCGCACCATGTACTGTTGGATTTTGGGATAAATACGGAATTAGGTGGGGTTTTATGATTTTATAAATATTAGGGATACATATTATTGATTCTCCAAAACTACAACCATGGAGGGCGAAAAACATGCATTTTAGTGACCTAGATGGTAATCATATATACTTTAGAAGTTTGCCTAAATAGTTGTAAAATTTAATAGAAATTGATAGTGTTGCTAATTCATAATATTGAAAAATAACAAATCAACTGCTTTTAACTAATTCAAAAATGGTGATATTGTAAAAATATAATTTCTATCTATTCACGTTTAGTTATTTGTATTTGGTCGTCAAACGAGTGACGCAAGGTAAGCGTCAAATAAATCAGTGCATAGAAAAAGCCGAAAGGCTAATCGATTATGATCACTTTTCGGCTTTATTGCAGAATGCCCGTACATCCCAATTCCAAGGCAAACTTTATTGGTGTTTAAGAATCGTTATATGTCCCATAACCATACAACTATATGTATAAATAGACCACTTTAGAAGGACATGCTATCATTTTAAAAAGCTTGCCCTTTCGCATTTACTGATTTCCCATTATAAGTTCATTGACATAAATATCATTCCAAAGCTGCACTTCAATATACTTGTTTTGTTTATTAAGTTCATTTAGATATGAGCCTACATTACAAGTATTTGCATGAATAAAGTTAAATAATGATTCCTTATTGAATACATTCATTCTATCTTCTGAATCCATCTTCGTCATACTATCACCGAAAGTAAAACTTATGTCAGCAGGATCAATATTATTTAATAATAATTTTGTTACTATACCATTTTCAAACCAATCATTTAAATATCTGCTCTCACCTAAAACGAAATAAAGAGGATTAGCGTTTTTAGGTTTTCCTCCCAATGCTATAAATGAATCGTATAACCATTCCTCAGTGCGCATTCTTTTCTTATAATATCCGTCAAAATCTTTCTCACAAAACCTACTGAACGATGTAAATGAAGCACCTGTATATTGTGAGAGTTTTTTAGCCAGCGAATAAGCGTCTTCAGTTGAAAGTCGTGTAATGCTTGTCAAAGGAGAACATCTCTTATCACAATAATTAGTTATGTATAAATTGTTCATAACAACTGCAGCCTCCATCGTATAATCGTACCTTATTTAGCTCTTTTGGGGCAATTATTTTTTTAAAATTACACCTTACCTTATATGACTATTATAACATTAATTCCAATATATCGCATACAATCAACCCATTAGATTTATTTTAATCAACCTGAAATCACTGTAAATATGTGGTATACTAATATCTATCTATTAATTAGTTTTCGTATGAGTTAGGTGAGGTGATTACATGTCACAAAATAATGATAGATTATTTGATTTTAAATCTGTAGACACAGAAGATATTCATGCTATTTTTTCTAAATACAATAATCGACTACTAATTCAGAATATAACTCCAATTACAGCCGGAATGAGTACAAGCAATTATATAGTTGAGACGATTAACGAAAAGTATTTACTTAAAGTTTATCCTAAAAACAATGACCATAGCGATATTGAAATAGCAGCTTATAAACATGCCCGAAATATTATTAAAGTTCCTCAGGTATTGCATTTTGATAACAGTAAAACGATAATTGATAATACTTATGCAATTTTGCAATACATTGACGGATTGACATTAAGGGAGTATGTGTCCAAGAACAAGTGTTTCTCAAACACTGTTGCCTATAAAATTGGAGGTATGCTTGCGTTATTACATAGAAAGGAATACGCTTGTACGGCATTATTAAATGTTGATTTATGTATTAAGAATCAAATAACTCAATTTGAAAATCAATATGAGTTTTTTCTTGATGGACTGCCCGGAAAACATTTGAGTGAAAAGGTAAAGCGAGACTTAGGACATTTCATTGATGCTAATGGCCCCTTAATAGAGCGAATATGTGAAAAAAATGTATTGTGTCATGGAGATTTTATTCCCTCCAATATTCTCATAGATGTATATGGTACACCGTGGTTTATTGATTTTGAATATTGTTTTTCGGTGCCGTGTTATTATGATATAGGAAAACTTTTTAGAACAAGGGACAATTATTCTGAATATATAGATAAAAAAATGAAAAGTGCTTTTGCCGAGGGTTACAACGCTATGAGTCAAAGGAAATTGCCTGAAGATTGGTATAAGCTATCAAAAATAGCGGATATAGCAGTAATGTTAGCATTGATTAACAGAGAAAGCATTCCACGTGATTGGATTGAAGGAATTGAAGAAGAAATTATCATGACAATGAATCTGCAATTATGAATGCCTCACTACGCATACATAATTCATAGTGTACAATTTTCTTATATAACCACCTAATAAATCTAGAAAAGTATTTGAGGCTGCCTTCTTTTATTTTTGAATAGAATAGTACGTAGAAAATATACAGATAATATTTAGTAGAAAATAGAGAAAGGAGCGCAATTATGAGCAATCAAGTAATATTGTGGTCAATGTTAATCCTACCCTGGTTTACCCTCTTTTTCATGAAGAAGGAAGATATCAAGCGATGGATGCCTATGGCTTTATTTACAATGGTGACAAATACAATTATTATTGATTCAGGAGTTGGGCTAAATATATTTCAGATTCATGAAAATACCTATCCGCTTAAAGAGATGATAAGCTATAATTATGGAGTTCTTCCTGTAGGAACTATGTGGATTTTTAAATATACGTATGGCAGGTTTTGGCTTTGTGCCTTTATTGAGCTAATCTTTAGTATTGTATTTATTCGTATAATACACCCTTTTCTCCATCACAGAGATATATTGGTATGGATTAATCCGACTGCTATCGGTGGATTTGGTGCCTTTGTGACAACAGCTATACATTTTATATGTATTTATTTATATCAAATGTGGCAAGAAAGTGTCTTTGCTCTGACTAACAAAAATAAGCTATAACCTACATTAACCCTAGATGGAATAATCCTTTTAGGGCTTTTACTTTTGGTAAATTTAGGAACTCCTCAATAGCTCGCTATCTTTTCTAACCTTCTCCTCCATTTGAAGGAGAAGCTTAACTTTCCATAAGTTAAGCTCTCACCTTGAACCCCTAAGGACAATAACAAAAAATATTTTAAGTGTAGGTGAAAATATTCCTTTCTTTTGTGTATTTATATTTATGAAGATAAATGCACTAATTCTATAACGACAAAAGAAAGGAGTGATTTTATGGATGAGTTTCTTAAAGCTGCGGCAAATATGGGCTTTCCTATGGTAGTAGCTGCTTATCTGCTCATAAGGATTGAAAGTAAGTTGGACAACCTTTCCTCTTCAATAACCCAGCTTGCAACCACTATTTTGTTACAGAGCCATAGTTCCATGTGCATGCATAATAAAAATTTATACTTCCAAATATCAAGGAAGGAGGTAAATTCTTATGGAATTTTCTGTTCAGATGACCTTTGTTAATGAGATTGGTGATAAGGTAAGTCTTACTATCCCGAACATCAGACCCGACATCTCCCAAGCAGAAATAAGTGCAGCCATGGATACTATACTTGCCCAGAACATATTCTATTCCAAGGGTGGAGACTTTAAAACAAAATACTCTGCTCAATTAACTCAAAGACAGGTTACAAAATGGGATCTTGTATAACAGAAAAAGGCGCTTCAGTTTTGAGGCGCCTTTTTCTGTTATTTAATGGTATAATATTGTTAATATATTCATCTTTGTAAGTTTATTTTTGGGTATGAAATATTATGGATTCACGCCTTTTATCCTGCCGATAAATAGTAATTTATAAGAGAGGAAAATTAAAATATGTGTACTGAATTTATTAACTTAACACCAGAAAATCTTGTTAATGAACATTTATGCTGTATTATACGCAGCAAAAAAACTCATCAAGGTATTGAAGGAAAACGACAATGGCTTTCTGATAGACTAAAAGAAGGACATGTTTTTAGAAAGTTAAACGAAAAGGCAACGGTTTTTATTGAATATGCTCCTCTTGAAACAGCTTGGGTTCCTATAACCGGTGATAACTATTACTACATATATTGCTTATGGGTTTCCGGCAGCTATAAAGGAAAAGGCTATGGGAAATCACTACTGGAGTATTGTTTGGAAGATGCAAGAGAAAAGGGTAAATCAGGTATTTGCATGCTGGGAGCAAAAAAACAAAAGCATTGGCTTTCCGATCAATCCTTTGTGAAGAAATTTGGTTTTCAGGTTGTTGATACTACGGATAACGACTATGAGCTCCTTGCACTTTCTTTAGATGGAACAATGCCAAGTTTCACACAAAATGCTAAAAAACAAGAAATTGAATGTAAGGACCTAATTATATATTATGGTGCGCAATGCCCTTACATCTATCAAAACATTGACAAGCTAAAACAATATTGTGAAACGAATGATATTCCAGTATCTTTAATTCAAGTGGATACACTGCAAAAGGCAAAGGAATTGCCCTGCGTTTTTAATAACTATGCTGTATTTTATAAAGGAAAATTTGAGACCGTGAATTTATTAGATACCGGAAGTTTAGAGAGACTACTCAAGAAATAAATATTATAGCTGTGAGCCTATTCCGAAAGGCGTTTATCATATTGTTGTTGAGATTTATACAATAACAACAAATTATGGCAAGTAAAATCAAGCGGCAAGCTTTCTATTTCTCTATACTAAATGTAGGACGGTTGAAATGAGGTGAATATAGGAATGTACGAGTGGCAGAAGCAAATTCAAATAATCGTTGACGAAATTGACAAATGTATTAAAAATTATAATGATGAAGCCTTAACACTACGCTTTCTTTCTCGCAGGCTGGGTTATTCCGAATTTTATACAACGAGAAAATTTAAGGAAATATCGGGTATGCAATTTAGGGATTATTTGAGGCTTAGAAAATTAGCCTTTGCACTGAAAGAAGTTCGGGATAGTGAAAAAAGCTTTTTGGATATTGCCTTTGATTATGGTTTCTCTTCACATGAAGCTTTCACCAGAGCTTTCAAGGTAACCTATGGTGTAGCTCCAAGTGAATACCGAAAAAACCCTAAACCTGTGGTTCTTCGTACAAAATTAAACCCTTTCGACCGCTTCTTTTTAGGATTAGGAGAGATAGGAATGATAAAATCTACAGAGGATGTTAAAATTTATTTTGTTACCATCCCCGCACACAAATTTTTACACATTAAAAACTATGAGAGCAATCGATATTGGGATTTTTGGCAAAAGCAAAGTCTTATTCCGGGACAAGACTGCGAAACAATTTGCGGCTTACTGGATAGTATCAAGGGCAAATTAGATGATAATGGCGGCAGCGAACCTAACAGCAGCAACGGTCAAATTATGGGGTATATTAGCGACCCGAAGGGCAGACTATGCGATTGGGGTATTCCGCGTACTGAGTGCTACGGTGTACGCCTTCCTATTGACTATAACGGTGAAGTTCCACCACAAATGCTTATGCTTGATGTTCACGAAGCCGAGTATATTGTTTTTGAGCATGGACCCTTCGATTATGAGCAGGAAAATCGCAGTGTGGAGGAAAACATTGAAAAAGCAATGGCAACTTTTGATTTTTCAGACACCGGTTACTGTTTTGATACTACTCCCGGCAGAATAATTTACTTTTATCATGATCCGGAACGTTTTTTCAAGTATATCAGACCGGTGAGGAAGTAAAATGATTATGAAACGTTAGTCTATAGCGATGTAAAAGAATAGCCACATTTGTATAATTGTAATTATATACAAATGTGGCTAAATTTCATGTTTACAATATATAAAATTTGCTATACAATAAAAAGTTAAAACTTTTTTTGATATATCCCTTTACTTAACAATATTATTCTAACCTAAAAGTATCAAATGTACAAGATAAAATAAGCATATGTAAGTATATGTTTGAAGTTTCTGTAGTAACTAATATCAATATATATGAAAGACTTATATAGGATTTAGTATTTTTCATGCCTAATGCTATACTATTTCTGGATAGAGACGTCTTTATACTAATTATTTATAAGTTCGGAGTGTGATTTTAGTGCAAAAAGTTTATGAAACTGAAAGACTTTTGTTAAAAGTCTCAGACAAATCTTATGCAGAAATGGTTCTTGATTATTACTTAAGAAACAAGTCTTTTTTGGAAGAATGGGAACCTGTGAGGAATGAAGCCTTTTATACAAAGCAATATCATGAAGAGCAATTGGATAAAGAGTCAACGGATATTAAAAACAATAATTCACTTAGATTATGGATCTTTAAGAAGCAAGATGACCGCACAATAATAGGCACTGTTGCCTTTACTAACATAGTAAAAGGTGTATTTTTATCGACCTATCTTGGTTATAAATTAGATAAGGATGAAATCAATAAAGGTTACATCACCGAGGCAATTCAAAAAGGAATTGAAATTATGTTTAATGAATATGGGTTACACAGGATTGAAGCCAATATTATGCCTAAAAATAAAAGGTCTCTAAAAGTAGCTGAGAAATTAGGTTTTTATAATGAAGGTGTAGCCTATAAGTATTTAAACATAAATGGAAAATGGGAAGACCATATACACATGGTTTTATTAAACGATAAGCTGTAATAATTAAGTATAAACTTCTAGGAGGTTTAGCATGGTATTGGAAACTCAACGATTATTTTTAAGAGAAATGACCCAAGCAGATTTTCCGTCCCTTTGTAAAATCTTACAGGATGCTGATGTAATGTATGCTTATGAAGGAGCATTTAGTACGGATGAGGCACAAGCATGGCTGGACAGGCAAATCCAGCGTTATAGAGAACTTGGCTTTGGCCTATGGGCAGTTGTGCTGAAAGAAACGGGCATAATGATAGGACAATGCGGATTGTCAATGCAGGATTACAATAACAGCAAGGTAATGGAAATCGGCTATCTTTTTCAAAAAGCTTACTGGCATCACGGCTATGCATGCGAAGCTGCAATTGCCTGTAAGGAATACGCCTTTAATAAGCTAAATACTAAAGAAGTATATTCCATTATTCGCGATACAAATATCCCGTCGCAAAACGTAGCAATACGAAACGGAATGACTTGTGTAGGTAAGTTTGTCAAGCATTACCGCGGCGTTGATATGCCTCATTTTCTATTCTCAGCTAAGAGAATAGAAGGAATTTAGACAAACAATAACGAGCCCTTAATCTCCGATCAGCGCTTGCGGCAGTTGCAGAAAGAATTAATTTTAGCTATAATTTGTAAATATATGGGTTGTGAATTCTAAATATGCACTCCCTATTGAGCTATGGCTCTGTAACAAAATAGTGGTTGGTGTTTATTGATGGACAAACCTTGTTGTTATGGTTATGGACATATTATGGTCAAGCTTTGTTGTTAGGTACATGCATTCTCCGGTATGGATGTTACAAACTTTAGATCGCAAACCCTAAGGTTAACTTTGCTGAAAACTATCTTCAGAAACATATCCATGACTTCAAAGCCTGAACTCATGACTGCTTTAAGGCACCACCACTTTAGCCAAGCTATATAATTGTTAAGATATTTTGTGGCAACTCCATTAAATTTAGTCAAAAAGCCTTTAAGCTGTCTTCCAAAAGCTTTGGCTTTTTGATTATCATATTTTTCTTCGATGACCTGGTTTGGAGAAGTAAGCTTATACAACGTAAGAGTTAATTCCTTTGCCACAGTTCTATAGGCAGCGTTATTGTTTGTACAAATGGTGGAGCCTGCTTCTATTTTGTCCTCTAGAATACGCACGAGTTGCTCCGCCACCGGCCTAATCCTTCCTATAACCTGTGATAATATATCTATTCTTCTGCTTAGGCAGCAAAGTACCCTAACACTTCTTAAGGAGCCTCGCTCAGACAGCTTTGGTCCTCTTTTTCTTGGTGCTCTTCCTAAATAAAAGTTTTCATTCTTTGAATGATTCCCTTTAAAGCTTTCGGGGATAATAACTTCATCTATTTCAACAGTACCGGAAAGCTTACTTGGCAGCTCCGACTTTATTGCATTCAATATTTTGTGCCTCCACTGAAAAGACGTATTAGGAGTAATTCCAACTATGGCTGCAGATTTGCGTATAGACATGCCGTTTTCCATGCACTCCACATAGTTAAACCACATTTTTGCAGGCTTTTTGCTGCAGCTTAGTGGAGACTTTGTGGTAGGTATAACAAAAATTCTTTTGCAGTGGTTGCATCTGTAGCGCTGCTTGCCAAGCCTGTTTTTTCCAAACTTGATAATGGTGGAAGAGCTGCAGTCAGGACAGCTTAACTCAGCAGTATTTTGACTTTCATCCGAAAGCTTATCCGCTTTAGCAAACAAAACATCTTTCAAGCACTGCATTTGTGAAGGTTTCATATTCGTTAAGCTTTCCAGCAGTTCATTCTCATTATTGATGTCATTAATTTCATTAATTTCATTACTTTCATTACACATAAGTGCCACCACAATTTGCCTTTCATCTATAGCTGTGTGAGTATGTATTTTCATTTGACACTTTATATAAAAATCGTTGAAGCTTCGATATTGTCTAAAGTAATTTCGTTAATGTTTAAACTCACACTGCTTTCTTGAGATATAAGATAAATATCTAGTCATGTTAAGCCGTTCTATAAATACTAGGAAATCGAATATTTTGGACAACTCCCGATTAAGATATTTATTACTTAATATATAAAGTAAGCATCCAATCACCTTGAGCAGTTCTGAAAATTCTTGAAAACCGGATGTTTTGTGACAGCTCATGACGATGATATTTATTACTTTATATTTAGATTATTGACACTTAGAGCTTGTCTAAATCACCCCTACTACTATTTTTGAACATAGCCTTAGCGTGCAGAAAGCCTATATATGATATATTAGGTTTGCGCCATAATGTGACACAAAACGGCATGAAAATAGCTGTCACAATTGCGATTTTTAACCGCTGTTGTGACAGCCTCAACTATAAATTTATGAACCAAGAATTTCCTTGATATTCTCTTAACTTCTTCACCATTCATTTCTGATTCCTTGAGCAATAGTTTTTATACTCTCAATTAATGTATTTTCTCCGGAATCCTCCGGTGCTGCCTCAGAATTTGCAGGTTGTATTTCCATTCTATCAAGTTTTTCATAGACTGCTTCCATTGCTCCTGCTTTATCTCTATAAAACTCGCTTCCTCTTATTCTTATGAATCTCCAGCCTAACCTTTCAAGAATGGCTTGCCTTACCATATCTTCCTCAAACTTTTCTTCTCCATGCCATCTTTCACCATCGCACTCTATGGCCACCTTTTTATCTTTATAAATGGCTACCATGTCGATTCTATACGAACCTACTGTCCATTGAGGCTTAACACTGTAGCCTCTGTCTATGAGATATTTCATAACTTCCTTCTCAAATTCCGACTCAGCCGCTCTTGAAAGTGCGTCATATTGGATATGTTTTGAGCGAGGATCCTTGAAATAATCTAGCAATTCTTTTCTTATATCACCGGGCTTCAAATCATCGGTATCTACTGAATGCACAAGCCATATTTGATCTCTTGCACGGCTTACTGCTACGTTATACCTTTTCTTGTATAGATCGTCACTTCCATATCTCATTAAATTAAGCGGACCTTCACTTTCATTTGTGTCTACCATAGACAAGAAAATAATATCCCTTTCATCCCCTTGGAAATTAGCAGATTTACCGCATAATAT
>JAEZDX010000551.1 GCA_023417975.1 Bacillota bacterium | reverse complement strand
AATTAGCGCTACAGCAAAGCTGTAACGCCGTAGGAACATTTTATTCATTCCGAATTATATTATCTTGACTTATTCTTTGACATTATATCAAAAGCAACTGCTGCCAAAAGAACACAGCCCTTAATTGCCATCTGCCAGTCACTGCCTACTCCGAGGATTGACATACCGTTATTTAATACTCCCATTACTAGAGCTCCGATTATTGCTCCTATAACAGTACCGACACCACCTGTAGCCGAAGCACCACCTATGAAACATGCTGCTATAGCATCAAGTTCAAAGTTTGTTCCTGCTGTAGGAGTTGCTGCCATAAGACGTGAAGTGAACACAATGCCTGTTACAGCTGCAAGTACTCCCATATTAACATAAGTAAGGAAAAGCACCTTATTTGTATTAACTCCGGAAAGCTTTGCTGCCTTTTCATTACCGCCTATAGCATATATATGTCTTCCTAAGGTTGTTTTTGTTGTTATAAAAGAATATCCTATGATAAGAACTGCAAGAAGAACAAGTACTACAGGTATACCTTTATAGCTTGCAAGCCAATAAGCAAATAGGTTGAGTACAACTAGAATTATTACAAGCTGACCTATAAATAATGGTGTAGACAACACTTCGAAGTCATACTTCTTTTTATTAGCTCTTTTTCTGAATTCCAATACAAGATATACAGCAGAAATTATAACTCCAATAATAACTGTTGTCATATTGAACTTTGATCCGTTTCCTAAAAAGTCGGGAATGAAACCTCCGCTTATAGTTAAAAAGGATTTTGGGAAAGGTGATATAGTTTTTCCCTGAAGAACTATTAATGTTAAACCTCTGAATAATAACATACCTGCAAGAGTTACTATAAAGGCAGGTATTCTTACATAGGCTATCCAAAAGCCCTGCCAAATACCTATAACAAGACCAGCTAAAAGTCCTACTATAATTGCAAGAGGAATACTTACCTTCATTGTTACAATAAGCGTTCCGGTTATAGCGCCTACTATGGCAACTACCGAACCTACGGAAAGGTCAATATTACCACCTGTCAAAATACACAACACCATACCGATTGCAAGAATTATTACATAACTGTTTTGAAGAATAAGATTTGTTACGTTCTGTGGTTTTAACAGAATACCATCCGTTAATACTTGAAATAATGCCATAATAACAACCAATGCCAAAAGCATTGCATACTGTCTCAGATTATTCTTAAATATTCCTTTAATCTTTTCCACTTACTTTACCTCCCTGCCATTTTTCATGATACATTTCATTATGCTTTCTTGTGAAGCATCCTTACGGTCAAGCTCTCCCACAATCTTTCCTTCGTTCATAACATATACTCTATCGCATAGGCCAAGAACTTCCGGAAGCTCTGAAGAGATTACAATAACGGATTTTCCTTCATCTGCCAATTTATTTATAATTGTATATATTTCGTATTTGGCGCCTACATCTATACCACGAGTTGGCTCATCCAGTATTAGAATATCCGGTTCTGTAAATATCCATTTACTTAAAACAACCTTTTGCTGGTTACCGCCGGATAAATTTACTGTCTTCTGAAGAATACTGGAGCTTTTTATATTAAGCTTTTTACGATACTCTTCTGCAATTTGGATTTCTTTATTTTCATCATTAATGCCAAACTTGCTTATTTTCTCAAGATTAGCTAAAGTTATATTTCTCTTAATGTTATCTATAAGGTTAAGGCCTGCCTGCTTACGATCTTCAGTAACATATGCAAGTCCGTTATCTATGGCCTGCTTTACGTTATTGAACACAACCTGTTTACCATCCTTTATAATAGTACCAGTTATGTGCTTACCGTAGCTCTTACCGAATATACTCATGGCAAGCTCTGTTCTTCCTGCACCCATTAGTCCGGAAAACCCTACTATCTCGCCTTTTCTAACATTGAAGTTTACATTTTTTATTACTTTTTGGCCTTCGTTTACTGGATGATAAACATTCCAATCCTTAATTTCAAAGGCTATCTCACCTATCTTAGGCTCACGTTTAGGATAACGATTTGTCATGTCACGCCCAACCATGCCCTTTATAATTCTGTCTTCACTTATTGCATCTACACCCTTTACAAGTGTTTCTATAGTAGAACCATCTCGAACTACAGTTATCTGGTCGGAAACTTTTTCTACCTCGTTTAACTTGTGAGTTATAAGTATTGATGTTATACCGTCCTTTTTAAGTTCAAGCATAAGCTCCAGCAGATTATCGGAATCTTCTTCGTTAAGCGCCGCCGTTGGCTCGTCCAAGATAAGAAGCTTTACATCTTTTGCAAGTGCCTTAGCTATTTCAACAAGCTGCTGCTTACCAACACCAATATCTTTAATTAATGTGTTGGAATCATCACTTAATCCAACTCTTTTAAGATACTGCTTAGCTTTAATATGAGTTTCATTCCAATCTATGAGTGATGCCTTTGATCTCTCATTTCCAAGAAACATGTTCTCTGCTATTGAAAGGTATGGTACCAAAGCAAGCTCTTGGTGTATTATAACTATACCCTCCTTTTCACTGTCCTTAATTGACTTGAACTTACATTCTTTACCGTTAAACAAAATGTTTCCGGTATAGCTTCCAAATGGGTATACCCCGCTTAATACATTCATCAGCGTTGACTTTCCTGCTCCATTTTCGCCGACTAACGCATGAATTTCACCCTTCTTGACCTTCAAATTTACATTGTCAAGAGCCTTAACTCCTGGAAAAAGCTTTGTAATATTTTGCATTTCCAAAATTATATCAGCCATTCTTGTATCTCCTTTCCCAATTTAGTTGTATTCGGCTTGCAGATAGCGGAATAGAATAATATTCCGCCATTTGCAAACCGAACATCATTTTATGATGCTCGGTTTATAATTAGTAATTTGTGAATTAATTATTGAATATCTGCTTCCTTGTAGTATCCGCTGTCGATAAGAATTTGCTTGTAATTGCTCTTGTCAACACTTACAGGATCACAAAGGAAGGAAGGAACTACTTTTGAACCGTTGTTGTAAGTCTTTGTGTCATTAACTTGAGCTTCTTTTCCTGAAACAATTGCTTCAACCATTTCAACAACCTTTGATGCAAGAGTTCTTGTATCCTTGAAAACTGACATTGATTGCTGATCATTCTTTAATGCAACTACGTTTGGCTTGTCACAATCCTGACCTGTTAATATTGGGAATGGCTTATCACCTGTTCCATAACCTGCACTCTTTAAAGATGCAACTACACCTATTGCCAAACTGTCATTAGGAGAAAGAACAACATCCAGCTTTGTTCCGTTTGTATAGTTTGCAGTTATTATATTATCCATTCTTGCCTGTGCAGTTTCTGACTTCCATCCAGGAATAGCAACCTTATCAAAGGCAACCTGTCCGCTCTTAATAACTAACTTTCCATTGTCTATATACTTCTGAAGAACACTCATTTCACCTTGGTTAAATACCTTAGCGTTGTTATCGTCTGGTGATCCTCCGAACACTTCCATATTGAATGGACCTTTTCCATCTTTAAGTCCCAGTTTAGTTTCAATGTATTGACCCTGAATAACTCCAACTTTGAAATTATCAAAGGTTGCATAATAATCAACGTTCGGTGTATTCATTATAAGACGGTCATAAGCTATAACCTTTACTCCTGAATCAGCAGCTTTTGCAAGTACATCTGTAAGTGCGGAACCATCAATAGCAGCTACAACGATTACTTTATCTCCTGCAGTTATCATATTTTCAATCTGTGATACTTGAGTATTAACATCCTGTTCTGCATACTGAAGGTCAACCTTGTATCCCTTAGCTTCGAGCTGAGATTTCATATTAGCTCCGTCCTGATTCCAACGCTGAAGTGATTTTGTAGGCATAGCTACACCTATTTTTTGACTGCCGCCTTTTGTATCTGTACCACTATTACCTGTTTTGTTTGAGCAAGCCGTAAAACCTGTTAACATAGCTACAGCCACAATAGTTGCTAGAAACTTTTTCATATTTGAAATCTCCCCTTTATTTAATAATTTTTAATTTTTATTTTTGCTTTAGTCTTATATTACATGAAACGTTATCAATATACCCTACATTAAATTGCTGAAACCCTTTACTATTCTGCACTGGTTTAAATAAAAAAAGTGCTATACAGCATTTTCTTGCCATATAGCACTTTTTTGTGCTAGTTATATATTCTGTTTTTATATTCGGAAGGTGTTACTCCCTCTACCTTTTTAAATACTCTGCTAAAATAGTTTGGATCATTATAACCAACCTCATAACATATTTCTTTTATGCTATCCACACCGTTTCTCATCATATCTTTTGCTTTTTCAATTCTTAAATCTGTTAAATAATCCATATAGTTCTTTCCAAAGTAAGCTTTAAAAATCTTGCTGAAATAGTACGGACTTACACCGATATGATGTGCAACTTCCTCCAGTGTAATCTCAGTATTATAATTCTTTTCTATAAAACTTCTAGAGTTCAGCATGAGTTCCGAGTGACTGTTATTACTCCTCTTATCCGCTGCTTTATGGTCATATTCAGCTATGATGTCGTAATTTTTCACTTCTGATTTTTCTATTACCTCCAAAGATGTACTTATATCTTCATAATGTTTTACCTTCATAGCAATTCCATTATACTGACTTGCTTTTACTGCTTCATTATACGATGTCCAAAGATTTTCTATACCGCTATAAGCTTTTCCGATGCCAACTGTAATACTTAATCCAAGTTTTTCTTTCATTTCTTCAGCTATCTTCCTGCCAAGAGAAATGGAATTTAGCCTTGTGCTATAGTTATCGGAATCATTATCGTTTTCTATAAATATTATTATATCCTCTGTAAACACACTGCTTACAATAGCATTGTGATATGTTTTTATTACTTCCTCTATATATTCCTTTGCCTTTGACTTCACTTGATCTTTACCGTTTTGCGAAAATACAGAATGGTTCTTTTCATTTTCTGCATTAATAATCATGCAGTAGCCTTTCCTGAAATTCAAGTTAAGATACTCTAGATACGCTTTATAATCTACTGAATTCAGCTTATTGGAAATAATAGCATAGGTAAGTTCATTTTCAAGCACCGGTAATAAGGCGTATATTTTTTCTTTTAACTCAATTTCAGTAATCCTGTTTTTTTTCTGCTCCTCCAGCGAGCTAAGAGTATTCCTTACTCTTTCAATCAACTCATCTTTCTTTAAAGGCTTCAGCATATAATCTTTTACTTCATTTACTATGGCCTCTTTAGCATAAGCAAAATAATCATAAGCTGTAAGTATTATAAAATGGGTGTATTTTAAGCTTTTCTTTAACTCTTTTATAGCCTCAAGTCCATTAATCCCCGGCATCTTAATATCCGCAATAACTATGTCTGGTTTAACACTGTATCCGACTTCAATAGCTTCTCTTCCATTTTTCGCCTCAAATATATGAAAAATATCCTTAAATGATGTGGCTATTATTTTTTTAACAGCTTTTCTTTCTAGCTCTTCATCATCAGCAATGAGCAAGTTAAACATACTATGCCTCCTTAGAAATAGGAATTCTTATAATCATTTTTGTGCCTTGTCCTATGCTGCTTTCTATAGTAAATACATCAGATGTATTATATAATACTCGTAATCTCTTAATAACATTGGCAAGTCCAATTCCTGAAGTATGATGCTTCTCTTTGGAACTGGCTTCTGCAGACAACATCTCCATAATTTTTTTCTGGGTCATTCCAACTCCGTCATCTTGGATAACAATTACACACTTTTCATTTTCTTCATATATTTTTACAGCTATTGTACCCCCTTCCTCTTTTTCCTCAACTCCGTGTATAAACGCGTTTTCCACCAGAGGCTGAAGAGTCATACCCGGAAGTGGAACCTTCAATAGCTTATTTTCTACTTCCACCTTGAATTTAATTCTATCGTTGAATCTTGTCTCTTGGATGTGGGCATACTTTTTTATTATTTCAACTTCATCTCCAACGCAAGATTGTGAATCAAGCATAATTAAACTGTATCTCAAAATATCCGATACTGAATTTATTAATTTCTCCGTTTCATGTGCATCTTCAATTTCAGCAGTCTGAATTATAGCATTAAGAGTATTGAACAAAAAATGAGGATTTATTTGAGATTGAAGCACTTTAAGTTGCGTCTCCTTCAAAAGATTTTCCACAAGTAAATTTTTCATTTCTTGATCCTTCAACTGCTTTTCAACATGAGCTTTTTCCTTTATTTTAGCAATGAGTGTATCTATGGCATTTACCATTTCATTAAAGCCCTCAGCTAAAATATCAATTTCATAGATTTTGGACGAAGTAACCTTTACCGTTTCGAATTTTCCCTTTGATACATTTTTTGAATAGAGCACTAATTTTTCCAAGGGCACAGTAATAGTATCTGAAAAAATCACTGCAAATATCATACACCATAAAATAATTAATATAGTCAAGCTGATCATTATATTGCTATTTCTTTCAGTGTCTTTTTCCAATATCTTATATTGCTCATCATTATATTTCAGATAATTGTCCTGCAGCTTTTTTATATATTCATCGCAATATCCTGATATTTTCTTCGTTTCTTGAAAGTGGGGATAAAAGTCATTAGCTTTGTTATCTACTATAAATGCCGTCATGGCATCTATTGCTGAATCCTTATAGCTTTCTATAACACCTTTCATATCCAGCAACGTTATCTCACTTTCTTCATCCAAGACACCTTGAAGGCTTTCTACCTTACTCATAGCACTGTCTGTATAGCTTCTTGATTCCTTCCAGTCCGAAGGAGCATTTGTAGTGAAGTATTTTTCAAAGTACAATACCGAAAGCTTAATATCTTGATTGATATTATTTATTGTTGCAAGCCGTCCAATCAAATTACTATACTTACCTTGAAAGGATTTTGTATGAAATACTGAGTATAGGTTAATTGTCGTCATAAGAATTACAATAAAGGTGATAAAAAATAGCAAATTGGATTTCAAACTTCTATTTTTCACAAGAATTACTCCTTTTGACTGTTTTCATAGGATGCTACATTATCTCTTGTAACAACTATAGTTTTTGTTATATTATAATCCTTAACCGCTTTCCCCTGAATTTTATCCATAATCATGTTTACGCTTTCATACCCCATATCGTAAGGCCTCTGAACTATTGATGCATATATTGTGCCATTTTTTATGAATGTTAATGTATCCGGAAGATCATCAAAGCATATTATTGAAACCTTCCCTTGCAGTCCTTCTTCCACTATAGCTTTGGCAGCACCTATTCCATCAACTGCACTGGTACAGTATAAGAAGTTTACCTCAGGATATTCACTTATAATTTTTTTTGCTGCAAGCTTTGCATTTAATTCATAAGAATTTGAGGATTCTGTTGCAATAATATTTAAACGTGATTTAGTGGCCAAAAATTTCTTAAACCCATCCACTCTTTCCACTTGATTTGTTGTAGTAAGTCCCGCCATTATTATACCGATGTTTGCTTCCCCATTGGTTTTTTGCCATAATACCTCACCCGCCATTCTTCCTGCTGCTGCATTGTCTGTACCAACATAAGATATTCTTTTACTTGACTTAGCATCGGTATCAACAGTTATTACGGGTATTCCCTTGTCTATGGCTTTATTAATGGACGGTGTGTATTTCTCCTCCTCCTGTACATAGGTTATTAAGCCATCCACTTTCGCTGCAATATTCATATCTATCAGGTTCAGATCTTCATATACGTTAGCAGTGCTGGATCCATAATACTCCAATATACACCCGCGCTCCTTAGCTGCAGCTTCTGCACCTTTCTTAACCACCATCCAATATGGGTTATTCTTTACATGTGCTATCAAAGCAATTCTAGGCTGATTTCTATTTAACGTACTTTTATCCTCAGTTCCGGAGTGCATGACATTCCATGTAGCAATAAAAATAAAAATACCTAACACAACAGTCATTATGTGTACATAATATTTTTTCACCATATTGTGCCTTCTCCTTATAAATATATATTTTAAAACCTTTACATATTTCTACATTTTTAGACTAATCATATGCTTATGTTATACTATTTTTTATTTATTATCAACAGCAAATACTCGTAATTTGCATAAGAAAAAACTGCTAATATTTTCATATAGCAGTTTTTTAACATTTATGAGACATAAATAAAACCTTTTAAAAATGCTCTCGTTCTTTCATTTTTAGGATTTTGAAAAATTTCTTCCGGGCTTCCTTGTTCAACTATGCTGCCTTGATCCATAAAGACTATTCTATCGGACACATCTCTTGCAAAACTCATCTCATGCGTAACTACCAGCATTGTCATATGCTCCGAGGCCAACTCCTTTATAACCTTAAGCACTTCTCCGGTCAACTCCGGATCTAAGGCTGATGTTGGTTCATCAAACAAAAGTATATCAGGTTTCATAGCAAGTGCCCTTGCAATAGCTGCTCTCTGCTTTTGTCCCCCGGACAACTGATATGGATATGCATCCGCCTTATCTTCCAAGCCTACCTTTCTTAACAATTCCATAGCCATTTTTTCTGCTTCTTTAGCTTCCATCTTGCCTACACGGATTGGTGCTTCTGAGATGTTTTTTAGCACAGAATAATGTGGAAAAAGTACAAAGTTCTGAAATACCATTCCAAGCTTCAGTCTGATTTTTCTTAAATCCTTATATGTTTTATTATGAGCTCTTTCATTGTTTTTAACATCACACATAATATCTCCGTCAATAGTTATACTTCCACTATCTATATTTTCCAATAAATTAATGCATCTGAGCATCGTACTTTTTCCCGAACCCGAAGGACCTATTATAGATACGACTTCACCTTTATTTATATCCAAAGATATACCTTTTAGTATTTCTTTATCATTAAAGCTCTTATATAAATTATCTACCTTCAGCATCATACTTCCTCCCCTATCTATAATAACTAAGCTTCTTCTCTATACCGTTCAGTATTCTCGTTAATATCCACGTTAAAATTAAGTAAAATAATCCTGCTCCCAAGAGAGGTAAAGTTGAAAAATATCTTGATGCCGCATTTTGAGCTACTCTAAACAACTCAGAAATCCCAAGTACTTGAACCAATGCCGTATCTTTAACAAGTGTAATAACTTCGTTACTTATAGCCGGAAGTATTCTTTTTATAACTTGAGGTAATATTATGTTTATGAAGGTCTGAGTTTTCGTAAAGCCCAATACATCTGCAGCTTCATATTGTTCCTTTTCAATTGATTCGATACCGCCTCTGAATATTTCGGCAAAATAGGCAGCATAGTTTAAGGAAAATGCAATTACTGCTGCAAGCATCCTATCTATATTTATCTTAGCACCTTGTGGAAGCATGTAGTACGGAGCAAAATAAACAAATGCAAGCTGAAGCATTAGCGGTGTACCTCTGATAATCAGAATATATAGTTTTATAAGTTCTCTAAGCCACTTCTTTTTAGACATCCTTGCCATTGATATAATTAATCCAAGGGGAATAGCTATTATCAACGTTAAGAAAAATAGCTCCAAGGTTGTTAAAGAACCATCCAATAATAGTTTAATTGTATTGATTATTGCCTTACTTTCAAGCATAGTGAAATCTCCTTTTATTTACTAACAGTAGTGATATCTTTGCCAAACCAAGTATTTGATATTTCAGCCATTTTTCCGTCTTTTGCCATAGCCTGAAGCATCTCCTGAAATTTTTCCATAACTTCTTTATCCGTCTTTCTGAATCCGATACCATACTCCTCTTCTGTCAATGCATCGTCTAATACTCTATAACTTTTATCCTTCTTCTGTATAAAATAACGCGCTACTATTTCATCCATAAGCACTGCGTCTATTCCTCCCTTTTCCAGATCCATAAGTGCAGTAACATTATCTTTATATTCAACAACCTGTTTAAGCTCTTTTTTAAAAGCCTGAGATTGCTCTAATGCATCAGCCGCACTGGACGCAGCTTGTAATCCAAGTTTTTTACCATATATATCCTTTAAGCTTTCAAACTTAGAAGCTTTATTCACTACTATTACTTGTCTATTTTTCATATATGGCTTAGAAAAAAGCACTTGTGCCTTTCTTTCCTCGGTTATGGTAAACCCATTCCATATGGCATCAATATTACCTGTATTAAGTTCCTGCTCTTTCAAATCCCAATTAATAGGTTGGATTTTTAGATTTACATCTAGTCTCTTACAGACTTCCTTTGCAAGGTCAATATCAAATCCCACTATATTGTTATTTTCATCCTTAAAGCCCATTGGCGGAAAGCTGTCATCCAATCCTAGAATAAATTCTTTCTTTTGCTGTAGCTTGTCCCACGAATTTCCTGACTTATCAGAAGTTTTACTGCATCCACTGAATGCTCCTATACACATAATTGCTGCCGCACAAATTGCAAATAATTTTCTTTTCATATAATCAAATCCTTTCAAGCATTTAAATGATATAAACGTACATTTGTCAATTTGTATTATACTTTATAACTTCACCTTAGTAAAGTACTAAATTGCAAAAAATCAAAAAAGATTGGAGAATGAACTTCTATCTTCTCCAATCTTTTTCTTTATACTGCCTCTTTGTTACTCCATTTACCACATCTATCTCCAAAAGCACCTACTGTACTGCTTCCGTCATAAATACCTACTACCTCACATCTATTGCTGCAGCCGGTACATTCAAAGCTTTTAGATTCATAGTTCTTTTCAGCTATTTTAAAACCCTTAAAGTTTGTTCTTTTTCTCAAAGCCACATTCTCCCGTGCAATTATAGCAGCACCAATAGCTCCCATTACATTATAGTGCTCCGGTACATATACTTTCGTATTTAAAACCTCTTCAAAGGCTTTTTTCATTCCTTTATTTGCTGCTACACCGCCTTGGAAAAAAATCTTATCTTCGATACTCTTTCCCTTTCCTACATTGCTTAGATAATTTCTTACCAACGCATCACATAGTCCTCGTATAATATCACAATCATTATAACCAAGCTGCTGCTTATGTATCATATCCGATTCAGCAAACACAGCGCATCTTCCTGCAATTCTTAATGATAAGTCAGACTTTAAAGCGTAATCTCCAAATTCCTCAATAGGTATTCCCAACCTTTCCGCCTGCCTATCAAGAAAAGATCCTGTGCCTGCTGCACAAACGGTATTCATGGCAAA
>JAEZDX010000534.1 GCA_023417975.1 Bacillota bacterium | reverse complement strand
GGGTATACCACTGAAGCTGCAAAGGCAGTAATACAATACATATTTGAAAACTTTAATATACACAAAATAGAGACAGGTTGTAATAAAGAAAATAAGTCATCTGAAAAAATTATGATAAAGTGCGGCTTTAGAAAGGAAGCAGAATTTTTGAAGCATCAATGGTTTGTTGACAAGTGGAGTGATAGACTTGTATACGGACTTCTTAAAGGGGACGGTTCATCATTTTCTGCAAAGTAATAGCTGACTATAAAAAAGAAAACTCACCGGTGTGCAGAAAGTAAAGCATGCCGGTGGATTATTTTTATGCTAATGTTTTCTTATCGATATACAAATTATATCCAAGCCCAAGTATTACGAGGCATCCACCTGCAAGCTTACCAATTGAAAGAATTCCAGATGTAAAATAGTCGATAGCCATACCTGTAAAGAGCTGGCCTAAGAACATTATTAAAGTGAAATAGAGTGCAGAGATTTTCGGAGTAACAATATTCGATAGAGCAACCACCAAAACTCCTACAAGCCCGCCTAAGTATGCATGTAATGGAAGATTCTTAAAAAGGTCAAAGGAGAAGTTTAAAAATTCTCCGCTTAATAAGAAGAAAATTAAAGATAGAAAAAGACCTGTAACATAGTTAAAGAAGGTCCCTTCCAAAAGGCCGATTTTTTCCGCCAAAATTGAATTTATATTTCTAGCAACAAGGTTTGATATTCCGGAAGCAATTGCAATTATAATGTATATGAGCATACGATAACCTCCTAATAAATAGCCATTATTATGATACCAAGAGATATTAATAAAAGCCCAATGATTTTTTCTTTTCTAAACTTGATTGTCTTCATACCGAGCCAGCCGTAATTATCAACGATGATGGACGCTACAGATTGTCCTAGCAAACTAAGGGAAAAGGTTAAGGATGCACCTAGACTGTTGAAGCTCATATTTGAAAAAATAACAGTAAAAACTCCAATGGCACCCGCACTATAGAGATATAGAGGAATATGGCGGTGAAAAATAATTTTTTTTCTGTTAAATAATACTGCCGAGCCTATGGCAGCAAGACCAACCAAATGTATTATTATAGCAGCAAGGTTATTACCTATATTATTAGATAATAGCCCGTTAAAGGCTATCATTATAGCCACAAAAACACCAATTAATGCAGAATATAACTTATACACCGAATCACCCCGCAAGATTTTATGACCTAAGCTTATCATATATTGGACAGCAAGTATTATGACATATGTCACATGTATTATGTTATAATTAAAGGGTAACAATACGCTAAAAGGTTTTTGTTAAGAAGGGGAAAGCTTGTGGAAAGAGTTAAAGACTACGGACGATTATCTGACTATATATCAAAATACAAAATAAATGAAATCTTTACTGTAGATATGATTCCCCATATGGAGCTTTTAGTTTTTCACAGGAATGAATATATATGTAAAACAGACGAGAAGCTGCAGTACTTGTTTTTCTTTGTAGAGGGTAAAGCTAAAGTTTACGCTTCATTGAGCAACGGAAAGTCTTTGCTACTTTGTTTCTATAAGCCATTTATGATTATCGGAGATGTGGAGTTTATACATTTTGATACGGCAAATTCAAATATTCAAGTCATAGATGAGACCTATTGCATCGGCATACCTTTAGAGAAGGTGAGAACTTTTGCTTTAGAGGATTCAAAGTTTTTGAAATATATGTGCAGCAGTCTTGGAGATAAGCTTGTAAAGCTAGGCAAATACAGTTCAATTAATCTGCTTTATCCGTTAGAGAACAGACTTGCAAGTTACATATTGGCAACAACATCTCCGGATGCTACAGCTCACAGGGGTGAAGAAGGAATCATAATATTTGACGGTAATTTGGCAGAAATATCTGAGATTTTGGGAACGAGCTACCGTCACCTGTTGAGAACCTTGAATGAACTCAATAAACAAGGTGCCATAAAGAAGAATGCCAGCTGCTATGAGGTATTGAACATAGATTTTTTACAAAAGCTCGCTGGAGATTTGTATGATTAGTTATCAATATAAATGTTATAGTTAATAAAAAAGAAGGGGAGATGTGGATGGTGAAAAAATTAAACATTTTGAATGGAGAGTCCTTACAGCAATATTTTATGGAGAAATCCATTTGCCGGGAGGAAGATACAATTGCTTTTAATGAGTGTCTAGTAGATGGGCAGCTGGAAGAGCATATATTTAGTGAAAGATTTTTTCACATAAGAGAAAAGTTCTTAACGGATTATTTGACTGTGACAACTGAGCAGTATAAAGAAAAGGTTGTTAAACCGTTAGGACCCCTTATGAACTGCAGTAATTACAATTCAATAGATCTCTGGTTTGACTTTGATATGTTCTGTCAAATAAATATGTTAACATTGCTGGCATATCTTGACTACAGAAAATATGACGGTGTAGTGACCGTTAACATAATTGAACAAGACTTCTTCTATTTTGGAAAACTGCAGGATATAATAATTGATAAAATAACATTGAGATCGCTTGATGGTTTTTATAGTCTGTACAAGGATATGATGATTGCCAGGGACTTCAATAAATTGAGTAGGGATTTATATTCCAATATTTTTAAGCAGCTTCCGTGGCTTGAGGATGGCATAAAGCTATATATAGATTACAACTTACCCGAAAATGGCATAACGAGATTTATTGAGGAGAGAAGGAATAAAAGCAGAAAAGAACTATTGTTTGAACTAATAAGAGAGCTAAACAATTATGGACTAGGTGATGTTCAATATAAAAAGATATTAGACTCTATGAAAATAATATAAATATGTGAGATAACATAGAGAAAAGGTGGTTACCGATACTAGAGAGTATAAAGGAAGATAGATTAGAATATAGAGATATAGATGGTTATTCTTTGATTTGGAGAATAACCATTTTTTATTACTATATTTACAGTTCGACTATCTTGCGATACAATATAGTTATGCTATATTGTATCGCAAGATAGTGGGAGGTGAATTTATTGGGTGATAAATCACAATTCCTCAAGGGAACACTTGAAGGTTGTATATTAAAAATAATTAGTGACAAAGAAGTATATGGTTATGAAATTGCTGAAAGGCTAAAAAGCTTTGGATTAACCGACATAAGTGAAGGTACTATTTATCCTCTGCTTTTAAGATTAGAAAAGAGCGGCATGTTGAATTCCGTAAAATATGATTCACCATTAGGACCAAAAAGGAAGTATTATACATTGAGTGACCTAGGACAAGAGGAATTAAAGAGCTTTTATGACAATTGGAAAAGTTTAAAGGAAAGCATAGATAGAATGTTTTTAGATTATGAAGGAGAGAGCGAAAATGAGTAAGGTTTCAAAGATGATTAAAGAAAATTATACCAACAGTCAGAAATTAAATGAAGAAAATCTTGAAATATATACAGATATGGTTTGTTATATTAGAACAAGCTCCATAGAGAGTATTACTCAAGAGGAAATTATAAGTGACATTTTAGATATAATTCTCAGAAATCAGCAGCGGGGAAAACCGTTGAGTGAAGTTATTGGCATAGATTACAAGGCATTTTGTGACTCCATAATTGAATCTGTAGGAGTGAAGAGATTTACTATTAGTGGGGTAGCTGATTTTATTAAGATATTTATAAACACACTTTTTGTTATGCTCACAGTTGATTTTATATTTAATTTTGCACCGACGCTAATCAAGGGAGAAAAATTGGCAAAAGTATATAGTATAGATATATCCTTATTATTAATTTCCATGATTATAGTAATTATAGCTTATTGTATAGTACTCTACATCGGGAAAAACAGTTTTAAATTATCAGAGCGTAAACGTTCAAAAAAGGAAAACTTTTTATTTGGCGCTTCTGCAGGATTGTTAGTTATTATATTGGCGGTAATATGGATTATGGCGTCAAAATACCTGATTTGTCCAATAAATACGATATTGATTATAATAGCACTTGGGGTATTCTGGATATATAAAGTTATTATTAAGAAAATACTTAAACTTTAAGCGATAAATAGTTAAATATAATAATTTTAATTCAGGAGACTGTCTCTCAAATGAAAAACTTAGTGAGAGGCAGCCTTTTATTTTTATAAGAGAAATACTTATTGATGGAAAGGAAAATAATCAATTGAAATAAAAAATGAATAATAAAGAAATATGGCGAAATATGGATTTAGATTACAATAATACCGTACAAATCTAGCAAATGCTTTATCTTACATTTGTAGAGGTATATGCAAATAAAGTATAATTATGAAGTTAAAAATGACCTATATTTATTTGCATTATATAAAAAAAGATACAAGAATTCAGCTAAAATAATTTATCGGGGCAAAAATTGTAATAAGGATAACAAGGTGATTTTAATGAGTGAAAATATTATTACCAAAGAGGAAAGATTGAAAAATTTAGAGAAGCTAATTTTTGCCATGAGAAGGGCGCTTGATGAAGCCTGCTCGGACATAGATAAAATATCTGTTAATGAAGGGATAATTACCATGAGTCAAAGCTTGGATGAAGTTATAGTGGAGTATATGAGCTATAAACTGCGTGATAGAAACGATATAACTGTTTGACATTCATTATCAATATCAAAAGGAGGATAGATGAGGGGACATATAGTCCTTTTCGTTAATAAAATGAAACTGGAAAGATTACTTTCAATCACATTTATGCTGTTAAATAAGGATATAGTATCCGCCGGGGAATTAGCCGGCAAATTTCAGGTTTCGCAGAGGACTATATATAGAGACATTGAAGCCATATGCGCTGCAGGAATTCCGGTAATATCCTATCAGGGATCAAACGGAGGCTATGGCATTATGGAGGGCTATAAAATAGATAAGAGATTCCTTCGTGCTTATGATGTAGAATCAATAGTCACAGTATTAAAAGGAGTTGCGTCTATATTTGATGATGAAAAATATAATGAAACTCTGGACACATTCAAAGGGATAAGTCAAAGTGATGAAAGTGAGAAACTGGTCATAGACTTTGGAGGAGGGAATATATACAGACAGCTTCTTAATGATATAAGAATGGCCATAGCCGAAAATAAGGTTGTAGCCTTTAGCTATACAAATACAAAGGGAAATACGGAACATAGGTTAGTAGAACCGCTTACGATTGTACTGAAGTATGGAAGCTGGTACTTGTATGGCTTTTGCAGGGTACGCAGAGACTTTAGAATATTCAGGCTTTCTCGAATGCATGATTTTCATATTAAACAGGAAAGTTTTGTTATGGAGAAGGAAAAAGTCAAAGAACTGCAG
>JAEZDX010000528.1 GCA_023417975.1 Bacillota bacterium | reverse complement strand
AAGAAAACACCACAGTAAAGGAACTTGGCGATAAATATATTAATGAATACTATACTGATGCAGACGGCTTAAATATCGAAAGAGCTACTGTAAATCCGAGAGCTACTCAATTTATAGATGAAATCATCAATTTTGTAGTAGACCTTATTGACAAAGGATACGCCTATGAAGTTGACGGAGACGTATACTTTAGCACCAAAAAATTTGAGGAGTACGGAAAGCTTTCAGGTCAAAATATTGAAGATCTTCAAGCCGGTGCAAGAATAGATGTTGATGACAGAAAGAAAGACCCTATGGATTTCGCTGTTTGGAAAAAACAGAAGCCTGATGAGCCTGCTTGGGAAAGTCCTTGGGGTCCGGGAAGACCTGGATGGCATATTGAGTGCTCATGCATGGCTTACAAGCTTCTAGGGAAGACGATTGACATCCATGCCGGTGGAACCGATTTGGTTTTTCCACACCATGAAAATGAAATAGCTCAGAGCGAGTGCAGGAATGATGCGGAATTTGCCAAGTATTGGATGCATTCTGCTTTCGTTAATGTCAATAATCAGAAGATGTCAAAATCCTTGAATAATTTCTTTACAGTAAGAGAGGTACTTGGAAAATATGAAGCGGATGTACTAAGGTTTATAATGCTGTCTGCACATTACAGAACTCAGCTTAATTTCAGTGAGGATCTTCTGGATTCAGCAAAAGCATCTGTAGAGAGATTGTATAATGCCATAGGAAATCTTGAGAGACTCTTGGATGAAATTCAAACAAATGAATTAAAAGCCGGAGAACAGGATTATATAGATTCGCTTAAGACATATAGAGATAGATTTATTGAAAAAATGGATGATGATTTCAATACTGCTGACGGTATTTCCGTTATATTTGATCTTGTTAAGGATATAAATACAAAAGTAACAGCAGATTCATCCAAAATAATTGTACAGTATGCTTTAGACCTTATTAGAGAACTGGGGGCACCACTAGGTATACTTCAGAAGTCAACAAAGATAAGCTTGGAACAAGAGGTTGAGAAGCTTATTCAGGATAGACAAAATGCAAGAAAGGAAAAAAATTGGGCACTTTCCGATAAGATAAGAGATGACCTTAAGGCAAGGGGTATTATTCTTGAAGACACACCTCAAGGGGTAAGATGGTTTTTGAAACAGTAGCTTTGAAATACAGAAAGGTTAAGCCTGTTATGGCTTAACCTTTTTTGGTCGATACTATATTTAAGTATGCTTTGTATATAGGATTGAAAACTGATATATTGTATTTCAAATGAATATGAGGTATATTTATTTTTAGCCTGATATAACTGAAATAAGGGGTAGTAGAATGATATTTGATTATGTTGGAAAGAAGTTGAGCATAGACGAGGCTAGAAGAATGAACAGCCTGTCGCTGGCCTATATTGGTGATGCTGTCTTTGAGGTTATGGTAAGAGAGTATCTTATAGTGAATAATCAGATGCTTTCGGCACATAAGCTTCATATGAAGGCTATAACTTATGTAAAGGCGCATGCTCAAAGTGAATTCATAAGGGAAATAGAGAGTAAGCTTACTGAAGAAGAATTACATATGTTTAAAAAAGGCAGAAATGCTAAATCCGCAACCATGCCTAAAAATGCAAGTGTCACAGAATATAGAGCGGCTACAGGCTTTGAAGCTTTAATCGGGTATCTTTATTTAACAGGACAGACTGAAAGGCTTCAGTTCATTATGAACAGTATAATTGTGAATAAAAATACAACTAAGGAGAGGATTACATGAGGCAAGTAAAAAATTCCAAGATGAGAAGCGAAGTAAAAGGAACAGGAGACAGAAGAGAAAGAAAAATTTCCCCAGATAGAAGAGCTAAAACTGATAATGCAGAACGTATGGATTACAGGCAAAGAAGAGTAAGTCAGGAAAATAGAACTGTCGAAGAGAGTAATCAAGCCGTAAGAGAAGATTTAATTGAAGGAAGAAATGCAGTTATTGAAGCATTGAAAAGTGATAGGACAATAGAACAAATTTTGTTGGCAAAAGGAGACTTAGAGGGAGCGGTAAATGTAATACAGGCACTAGCCAAGGAAAAAGGAATAGTAATAAAAGAAGTTGACAGGAGAAAGCTTGATGGTATGTCAACTACCGGCAGTCATCAAGGAGTAATTGCCATAACAACACCTTTCAATTATTGTGAGTTGGAGGATATTTTGGCAGCTGCTAAGGAAAAGGGTGAGGAGCCATTTATAATAATTTTGGATGAAATAGAAGATCCGCATAATTTGGGCTCCATTATAAGAACGGCAGAAGTATGCGGAGCACATGGTATAATTATACCAAAGAGAAGAAATGTCGGGGTTACCGCATCGGTATATAAATCAAGTGCAGGTGCAGTAGAGTATGTAAAGATTGCTAAGGTAACCAATATAAATGGTGCCATTGAGACTTTGAAGAAGCGCGGAATATGGATATATGGCGCAGATATGGAAGCAAGAGAATACAGTTACCAAGCTAATCTTAAGGGAGCAGTTGCACTTGTTATAGGAAGTGAAGGTAGAGGCATTTCACGGCTTACAAAGGAAAAATGTGATAATCTCGTAAAAATACCTATGAAGGGCAACGTTAATTCTTTAAATGCTTCAGTTGCAGCAGGAATTTTGATGTATGAGGTTATGAAGAACAGATTATAGAGATAACGTAAAAAATGTTTTACTAATGTGTTCGATATAATAAAACATTTTGTGACATTTCTAAAAGGGGCAGGAATATTGCCCTTTTTTAATTTTTTTGGCATAGCTTAGAGAATTCATAAAATAATTAAAAAAATAGCGAAAAAAAGTTTACGGATAGAAGAAATTTGTTGGAAGTAAGAGTAGAAAAATGCTTTGGAAAAACTTGAGAAAATTCACATAAGTCGTTGAAATCACTTGACTTATGGTTTTACGCTAAGGTATAATCTAAGGTATGACATAGGAATTGTTGGGGGGGAGACATGTGGAATTGCAGGAAAGATGCTTAAAAACGTTTACGAGGTTTGAAGATAAACTTGACGAAGAAGTAGTTATAGAGGCGAAAAAGGGTGATGTTAGAGCACAGGAATACCTTATAAACAAATACCAAAACTTTGTTAAAGCCAAAGCAAAGTCCTATTTTTTAATTGGTGCCGATAAAGAAGATATATATCAAGAGGGAATGATAGGATTATATAAGGCAATAAGAGACTTTAAGGCAGACAAGCTGTCGTCATTTAAAGCCTTTGCAGAATTGTGCGTTACAAGGCAAATAATAACTGCAATAAAAACAGCAACCCGACAAAAACACATACCATTAAATACATATGTTTCACTTAATAAGCCGATTTATGATGAGGAATCCGATAGAACTTTGCTTGATATTTTATCAAGCCTCAAGGTATCGGATCCCGAAGAACTTATCATCAGCAAGGAAGAGATGAATCATATCGAATCTGAAATTGGTGAGGTTTTATCCGATCTTGAGATGGAAGTATTGATGTCGTATTTGGATGGAAAGTCCTACCAAGAAATTGCATGTGACCTTGATAGACATGCTAAATCTATTGATAATGCGCTTCAAAGGGTAAAACGTAAGCTGGAAAAATGTTTGGGAAGCAGATAAATTTTGTATTGACAAAAAACGCAAACAGTAGTAAAATCTTTAATTGTTATATGCCATACGGCTCGTTGGCGGGTGTAACTCAATGGTAGAGTTCTAGCTTCCCAAGCTAGCTACGAGGGTTCGATTCCCTTCACCCGCTTCAAATAGATTGCCCATATAGCTCAGTAGGTAGAGCGTCACCTTGGTAAGGTGGAGGTCACCGGTTCAATCCCGGTTATGGGCTCCAATTTATACATACAACACGCCTGGCAAAGTTTATTTGTAATTATAGATAAATTAAGGAGGAAAAACCAAATGGCAAAGGCAAAATTTGAAAGAAATAAACCACATGTTAACATTGGAACAATCGGTCACGTAGACCATGGTAAGACAACATTAACAGCAGCAATAACAACAGTATTAGC
>JAEZDX010000526.1 GCA_023417975.1 Bacillota bacterium | reverse complement strand
TACGATAACAAGGATGGATTTGTAACTATTGAAGCATCAATAAAAGACAATGAAGTAACTATTTCTGTATCGGATATTGGAAAAGGAATAGAAGACATAGAACAGGCCATGCAGCCGCTTTATACATCAAGACCGGACTTGGAAAGGTCGGGTATGGGATTTACAGTTATGGAAACCTTCATGGATTCCTTGGAAGTATATTCTGAAAAAAGCAGTGGAACTAAGGTGGTAATGAAAAAAGTATTTAATTCTATAAGTTAGGTGGAGTAATATGGAAGAGGAAGTTGTAAAGAAGGAGAGCTATAATTATGATGACAATATTGAACTTATACAACTTGCGAGAAATGGAGATAAGAATGCTTTAAATAAACTTATTGAAATGAATCTTCCACTTGTATCCTCAATTAGTAAAAAGTTCTTAAACCGGGGGTATGAATACGAAGACATTTTTCAAATTGGCTCCATTGGTCTCGTAAAGGCAGTAAATAATTTCGATGCAAAATATAATGTGAAGTTCTCAACATATGCAGTACCTATGATAATAGGAGAAATCAAAAGATTTCTAAGAGATGACGGAATAATAAAGGTGAGCAGAAATGTTAAGAATCTTGCTAGAAAGCTCCATTATGATAAGGAAGCATTAACAAAAAAGCTTGATAGAGTACCTACGGTAGAGGAACTTGCGGAATATTCGGGTATAAATAAAGAAGAAGTTTTGATTGCAAGTGAATCTGTACTCGGTATGCAGTATTTATATGATACAATCCATCAAGATGATGGATCACCGGTTCTATTGATAGATAAGCTTAGTGAAGATGCGGAAGATGATAGAGAGGTTGTAGATAAATTAGCATTAAAAGAAGCATTAAGAAGCTTAGATGTAAAAGCAAGGCAGATTATTATGCTTAGATATTTCAAGGATAAAACGCAGATCCAAGTAGCTAATATGTTGGGAATAAGCCAAGTACAAGTATCAAGGATTGAAAAGAAAGTATTAAAACACATGAAAGATATATTAGAAGAATAGAATGTGATGAAAAGGGCGGAGGTTTAATAACCTCCGCCTTGTTATTATATCAATGTTGAGTTCCCGTTCCATTACCTGTTTCGTTACCATTACCACTACCGTCGCCATTTCCATTATTGCCGTTACCCGGATTATCAGTACCGTTATTACCGCCGTTATTATTGCCTCCGCCTTGTGTAGGTGGTGGAGTCGGAGGTGGTACATAGGCAGGAGTGTCATCATTATCCTTAGGTAATACCCATTGCTCATCGGCTAATGGCTTTGAAGGGATATAGTCACGTCTAATGAATATTCTACTTTCTATGTTAGCTAAAGGTGGATTTGCAGTAGCCAATTTGCCATTGGCTGTATTTATTTTAGCTTCAACATGTATATCGCATAAAGATGTAGGCTGAGTGCCTTCAATAAACATTTCGGTAACTATACGGCTTCCACGTGGGTCTTTGGCACATAAATCAGTAGGCTGCTTCCCGGAATCTATGCAAATGGGTACTCTCACCAAGCCTGAGGGAGCATCAATATCCTTAACAGGTAAATCCTTGTGTGCCACTTTCATAATATCTCCAAGTATCTGAGCTGCAGTACTACTAGCTACGCCACTGTTATAAGCATCTTTTTTATCATGGCCTATCCAGACTGAGCCGCTTAAATAAGGAGTAAGTCCTGAAAACCAAAAGTCTTTTTTTCCTGAAGAAGTACCGGTTTTACCTCCTATAGGCATAGCACCGAATTTTGCTTTTGTTGCGGTTGCTCCAGCGCCATTTGATGTCGGCTCCTTAAGTAAATCGTACATTACATAGGCACTTTGAGGAGTCAAAACTTTTCTTGTAGCAGGCTTATTTTCAAGTAATACCTTACCGGTTTTATCAACAACCTTTGTATAGAGTATTGGTGAAGTGTATACACCGCTGTTGCCAAAAGTACCGAAGGCTGCAGCCATGTGCAAGGGATTAGTACCTTCAAACTGTCCTAATGCAAGTGCGGATAAACTGGTTTTATCTCTGTCGTTAAATTGGATTCCGAACTTATCGGCATATGAAACTCCGGTCTTGAGACCGATTTGATATTCTAGCTTTAATGCAACCAAATTGATAGAGCGTCTAATAGCTTCACGAACGGTGACGTAACCTTTAAAATCATTTGTATCATAGTTAGATGGGTCATAAGGCTGACCATTGGTTGCCCATTGCATTCCTATCTCTCTTGACAGAGGTGAGTCCTCTATAACAGTACCTGCAGTAGCCTGCTTTGTGTCTATTGCAGGGGCATAAACAGTAATAGGTTTTATTGAAGAACCTGTAGGTCTTATAAATTTGGAAGAAGCAGCTCTATTATAGGAATTAGCCGGCTGTTCACCTCTACCCCCTATAATTAATTTAACTTCACCCGTATGATAATCCATAACTACCGCTGAGGCCTGAGGCTGAACGATATTATTCAAATCATTTATATCACCTTTTTGAACAGCAGAGAAATATTTCTTATCATTCATAATTGTTTGGGCAGATTCTTGAAGGCTTCTGTCCATAGTAGTATAAATTTTCAAGCCGCCGTACATAAAAAGTTTTTCTACTTCATCAGCGGTGTAATGATAGTTTGTCATCAAATCACTTTTGACCTGATCCATGGCAGGTCTTGAGAACCATTCATAGTTCAATCTGTTTGACGTCTGTGCGGATGCAGGAGCTTTAAATACTAATTTTCCTTCATCTATGTCTTTAATAGCTTGATTAAATGTTGCTTCGTCTATTTTTTTGTTTTCCTTCATCTTTGCAAGTACAGTCTTTGTCCTATTTATGTATTCCTTGGGATTTTTCTTAGCATAATCCAATAGGTAAGAATACTTTGCAGGATACTGAGTTACACCGGCCATATACGCGCATTCAATAAGACTTAAGTCCTTTACGTCCTTGTCAAAATATTGCTTCGCAGCTTTTTGAACTCCGTACACATTTCCGCCTAAACCAATAGTGTTAAGATAGGCCTCAAGTATTTGGTCTTTGCTCAATGCCTTTTCCAGTTCAGTGGCAAGATACATTTCCTGTACCTTTCTTTTGATAGTAACTTCATTTGTCAATATAGTGTTTTTTAGCAGCTGTTGAGTTATAGTAGAGCCGCCGTGAAAACCGTCCTCGTTTTTTATTATTCTCTTTGCATCTGTGAAAACCGAACCGAAAATTCTTTTAATATCAATTCCACTGTGCTGCTCAAAGCGCTCATCCTCAATGCTTATAAAAGCGTTTTTTAAGTTATCCGGAATATCCTTAAATTGCACAACCTCACGCTTTAATAGTGTAGGGGCCTCATCCATAGGCTGTCCTTTATTGTCATACAATACAGAAGGCTCATCCAAGGTTAAGATACTGTTCAAATCCAGTTGAGGTGCAGTTTTAATCATTGCAAGAACAATACCTCCAAAGGCCACAGAAGATATGAGACCAATAGAAATTATAGTTATGAAAAAGTATTTGATTATGCGCTTAACTTTGTTTTTCTTTTTCTTTACTTTCATATATCCTCCTAAAAAAACTAACATATCTATTATTTTTCCCAATTCTCAATTATTATAACATAATAAATAAAAATATTGAATGGCAGCAAGGCATTTTGTATTCTTCAATAATATTTGTATGCATATAAATTAATATAGATGATTTTAAAAATGGTAAAACGTTTTAAATTTGTTAGTGGAAGAGTCTTTATTAAATATGGTTTTGTTGGGAGAGATATAAATGAAATTTAAAAAGAGAATAACTATATTATTAATTGCCATTTTTATTAGCTTCAACATTGTTTTATATATGTTTGACAGAACCATAATGCCTACTGTAATAGCCGTAGCAGATGGGGAAATGAGAGCAAAAGCTGTGGTGACTTTAAACAACTGTGTACTTAATGAGCTTAATAAAGGCTTTGACTATGATAAAATAATCAAAGTAGAAAAGGACAGCAGCGGAAACATTGTAATGTTAAAGGCTGATACATTAAAGCTGAACGAAATAGCGTGCAATGTAGCATTGGATTCTCAAGCAGAACTGAAAAAACTAGGGAATTTAGGAATTAAGCTTCCTATAGGATATATATCAAAAAATAATATATTATCCGACTTTGGACCGGATATTACTGTCAAAATGCAGCCTATAGGTTCTATAGAGGCTAAATTCTATTCAACCTTTGAAAGCGCAGGAATAAATCAAACAAGGCACAGAATATACATAGATGTTAAAACTCAAATTCGTATAATAATTCCATTAAAACAGAGTGAAGTAGAGGTTGAACATCAAATACCTATTTCCGAGACGATTATAGTAGGAAAGGTACCTGATAATGCAATAAATCTAGACATGAACGGTGCAGGGTTTACTTTGCCGAATAAATAGAAATTTACCGATCATATATGTAGGAATGTAGAAAGAAAATAGAAATACCCCCATTTAGTTATTATAGATAAAAGTGTTTATTACACGGGTTTATCTTAAAACGCTAAAGGGGGCACTTTATAATCAATAAGTCACAATGGGCAGGCTTAAAGCAATTACTTGTCTTCCCAATTGAAAATGTACGGTATATTTCTGTAGTAATCACCGTAGTTTAGACCATAGCCCACTACAAACACATCCGGAATTTGGAAACCACAATAATGGGGAGTAGTGTCTACTTTTCTTCTTTCCGGTTTGTCTAATAAGGTGCAGGACTTGACAGTAGCTGCTCCCTTGGAGCGAACGTAGTCCAGTACGAATTTCATAGTAATTCCGGTATCTACTATATCATCTACAACAAGAACATCCAACCCAGTAATATCATCAGGCAAGTCGTTAACAACTTTTACGCTGCCAGAGGTTTCTTCACTGTTACCATAACTTGATGTGGTCATAAATCCGATCTTAACAGGAAGGTCTATTGCTCTAACCAAATCTGCAGTAAAAATAAAACTTCCTCTTAGTAGGGAGAGAACATATAAATTTTTATTCTTATAATCTTCTGCAATAGTTATTCCCAACTCATTAATTCTTTGTTTAATTTTTTCCTCTGTTATCAAAACATTCCTTTTCTTATCTTCCATTGTGTCCTCCCAAGTATATCCAAATTTAATATTTACAATGTTGCTTTTATAGTATAAAATTAATTGATAGTTGTCAAGTCAATGATAGTGCTTATGTTTGTCCTAAGCAATATATTTATGTAAAGATGTGTGAGTTTAAACTTAACAAAATTAATTTTCTTAAGCCATGAACTCCAATAATAATTCGTACATCTGTATAAAGTAACAGTACAAAAACTAAAGCTATATATCAAAGAAGAGCAATACTATAATTAAACATAACTAGGAGTGATAACGATGATATATGGAGATATTGAAGGAATTAGAAGTCATTTTTTAAATGAATTGGAACAGATATATGAAATGAAATTTCCTAAGGATGAGCTTTTCAGTGAAGCAATTATAAGCAAGATGAATCAGATTACCCTATTACTTAATAGAGAGATAAGTGTGGCTTTGGATAGAAAGGGAAATGTGAGATATGTATGTGTAGGTGATAGCAGCAGTGTTGATATTCCTCTTATAGATATAAAAGAAAAGAGACTATCCGGCATAAGAATAATACATACTCATCCAAATGGA
>JAEZDX010000347.1 GCA_023417975.1 Bacillota bacterium | reverse complement strand
AATTTTTTATTTCTATCATTCGCTTAATTATTTTACAAGCTTTCGCTTGTCAAAAGAATCGCTGACCATGATTTATTCTGTAAAGAATTTATCTTTTTTACCTCTGTTCAATTTTCAAAGACCATTTAATTGTTTTTGCTGTCATTCGACAGCTTGTTTATCTTACCACGCTTAGTTCGTGGTGTCAACATCTTTTTTTCTGGTTTTCTTGAACAAATTTAAACCTTATTCAAATTCACCTTAGAAATGATGTTTCTAAATACTATCATGAACTTTTAGAGTTGTCAATAACTTTTTTCTTATTTATTTACTCTTAATTCTCACGATCATTGTCGCTTTGTGTCGGCGACATGTGTTATATTATCATATAAAGAATTCAAACACTTCACAGAAAGCTTAGTATTCAAGAATTAAACTCATTTTTCTTTTAATTACTATTTTTATCTTTAATTTACGCATATTGATACACCCGAGTAAGTATACTATCAATTATCTTATGGTTCTCTATATATTCAATTGATAATTATTCAGCCACTATCTCCACCTTCATCCTACTTGGATCTTCAAAATAGACAGCATAGTGATCAGTCCCTCCCGCGTAAGGATGCCTATCTTCATATAAAATTCTTATACCTCGGGCTTTCAATTTTTCTGTGATTGCGTCCACAAATTCACGTGTTTCTCCATGAAAGGCTAAATGATTTATTCCTGCTTTGCATCTATGATATTCTATATTTGAATGTTTCTCATCAACTTGTACAAAAACAATATAGCTATCATTTAGTTTATAACTAATTCCTTTTTCCCATTTCTGATATTGTTCATACCCAAGTTCATTAAGCATCCATCCCCAAAATTCTGTACAGATTTTCAAATCACCTACATAGATTTCTATATGATGTATAACACCTTTCACTCTTTTTCATCCTTTCTTATTTAAACTTTTAGTGTACCATATATAATTATTAGTAACTATGTTAATGCTTAAACTTATACGTGTTTATCTTTAGATTATACCATATACATATTCATCTCCAACATCCCACTTACAGTTTGATTAATGTCAAACCAAAAATGCCTTACATATATAGATGTGATGTTTACATTTAATTTATTACTTACCATTTTATAAACTATTCCAACCAAATATATATATTGATATTGTGCGTCATTGACTTACAATGAGTCGATAAAGTAAAATTAATCTTAACAGGCATTTTTATTATAGCCGCAGTAATTATTCAATTTTTTTCATCTAAAGATTTAGTAGAAATTCTATATTTTCTACGCTAAATATAGATAAGCTACTTCATACTTGAATTTAGCAAAATGAAGATCTTTATAGATTTAAAATTTCATTTTCAAGTCCAATGAAATGAAGTTGTTATGTTTCATTAATAACAGATATCTAAGTTCAATCCTTGAAAGCAATTTAAAATGATGAATTTCAACATTTTTAACAGCTATATTGAATTGTGAACTTGGATATCTATAGTAAAGTATAAATTTTTCCTTATCTAATATTATTGTGGACATTGTTATGTCTAACCTACTAAAGTAAAGGGGTATGTAAATGATAATTAAAAGGACTAATATTTATTTAAAGGTAAGCCAGGTTTTATTTATGATTCTTGGGTCAATTCTTGCCTCAATCGGTTTAGAAATATTTTTAATACCAAACAATATAATTGATGGAGGTATTGTAGGTATTTCTATTATGTCAAGCTATTTAACAAAACTTCCTTTGGGACTATTTACTTTTCTTCTTAACATTCCGTTTTTTATAATAGGGTATAAACAAATAGGAAAAACCTTCACTATATCTACGCTATTTTCTGTTATATGCTTATCTATAGGGGTCTCAGTTCTTCATCCTATTCCAGGATTAACAAAGGATATTCTTTTAGCATCAGTTTTTGGTGGAATAATACTTGGTACAGGTGTAGGCCTTATAATTCGAAACGGCGGCTCACTGGATGGTACAGAAATTATAGCAATAATATTGGATAAAAGAATAAGCTTCTCAATTGGCGAAATAGTTATGTTTTTTAATCTTTTTATATTAAGTAGTGCAGGCTTTATATTTGGATGGGACAGGGCTATGTATTCACTGATAGCATACTTTATCGCTTTTAAAACTATTGATATAATTGTTGAAGGTTTAGACGAGTCAAAAGCACTAATGATTGTTTCAGATAACTATCAAGATATATCTGACGCTATAATGGATAGACTAGGCAGAGGTGTTACTCTTCTCTCAGGAAGAGGTGGTTATAAAGGTGCTCCGACCAATGTAATATATGTTGTAGTTTCAAGATTAGAAATTGCTAAATTGAAATCTATTGTCATTGGGTTTGATGAAGATGCTTTGATAACAGTAGGCAGCGTAGAAGCTTCAGGAAAAAAATCCAAAAAGAGAGCTATACATTAATTGCTAAATATAATCAATTATAATATTTAAACTTTTAAAAGAAGCACATTGTATAAATATTTGATTCAATACAATGTGCTTTTAAATTTGACATCATCCCGCAATATGGTATAATATGTTATATTTTCCATTTAGTTATAACACAACATTTACAAGCTGTTATAACTAAATTTATAGTAAAGGATCGGTGTTTATGAAAAAGATATTTTGGCTTACATTTGTTTTTTTAGCTTTCATATTAATAACCATACAGCTCTACAATAAAACCTATTACATTACAGATGAGAATATATGTCTCTCTAATGAGCTCCTTAAAACCATAAACAAGCCTAAAATTATAGGAACTGCTTTGGATATCAAGCAGAATATAAATATTGATAACAAAAAATATATTCTTTATACCATTGATAAGTTTATTGGAGAAGCTGAGCTAAAGAAAGGGATAAACAATAAATATAAGCTTGAATATACTTCATTTAGTGAGGACATGCTTCAATATAGGGTACAAACTACAAGAAATGGCAATTATTTTGTGATGGACGGAAAAAATCAGGACAAACTAATATCTTCGTTAAAAATTACGATAGATAAACGGGATTACACTATAAAAGTTCCGCAGCAGGATTTTTTTATAGTATATTGCCCGGTTTCAAAAAATGTACAAAACAAATTTCCAACCTCCGATAATTTGAAGCTTTTAGATAAATCCGATAAAGATATTACCATTGATGTCATTAAAAAGTATGAAGATAGCAAACCTAAAGAAACGACTCAATAATCATAAAGCCATATACAAGAAATGAAAGAGCCTAAAACTCTTTCATTTCTTGATACTAGCTATTTTTGTCAAGAATAAAAAAATTCTAAAAAATACTTATTTCTTTGCGGTATAGGTTCTGACTATTCCGTTACTCTATTCCTACTATTATTTTATCTCCTTCATAAAAACCTTCTCCATCCTCTTGTACCATACCTCCTTGATTAACAACAAAATATTGTAAAAATACGTTTATTGCACTATCACCTGCTTCATCAACCTCCTCCGAAAGAGGCTGTGCAACAATTATATATTTAGTTTCATTCAGGTGCTTTAATACCTTACCTAGATCTTCAAAGGGAAATTCCTCTACTTCCTTAAGCAGTTCCTTAAACTCCTCAATTTCCTCTCGCATAATGGATTCTTCATTTCCTTCTTCTTTATTCACCTCACATATAAAAGCTCTTCTTCCATCTTCATCCAGTATGGCTGCAGTATCCCATTCTCCTGCAGATATATCTGTCTCCTCAGTAAAACTCTTATCTATTCTGAGGTTATGTCCCTGCAGCTTTGCCCATTTTAAAATTTCACCTAGTGGGGGAATCTTCTCCTCTGTACAAAACACTCTTAAATAACTCATTTATTTCTCTCCTTTAGTTCAAATTATAGGCAAATCGTTTAATAATTTAATTTTATTTTGCTTAACACCTATACTCTTTATTCTATACTTATACTATATACAAAGTAATAAATATCTTCCTATTAAGACGTTACAAAAGCTCCGATTTTCTAGAATTTATGAGACTGCTCAATAGTATTACATATTTACTTTATATACTAGTTTTGTGTTACAAGAAGCTTTTCCATATTCCAAATATCCGTGATCCAATCCTCATAAAATTCACTTTCATGGCAAACTAGCAATATAGTACCTTCGAAGGTCTTTAAACTTTGTTTCAATGCATCCTTTGCAACAGTATCAAGATGATTTGTCGGTTCATCAAGTATAAGCCAATTACTTGGCTTTAATATAAGCTTACAAAGCCTTACCTTTGATTGTTCTCCTCCGCTTAATTGTCTTAAATTTTGAAGTACATGCTCTTCCTTAAGCCCACACAGCGCCAATGCCTTTCTAACTTCTTTCTGAGTAAGCGTAGGATATTCATTCCACACTTCTTCCATAGGAGTAATATCGCTGTCATAATGAAGTTCTTGCTCATAGTACACGGGCTGAAGATATTCTCCAAGACTGATATTTCCTCCAAGTTTCGGTATTAACCCCATGACAGTCTTCAAAAATGTGCTCTTTCCGATACCGTTACAACCTGTAATTGCTATTTTCTCTCCTCTTGTAAGCTTTAAATTAATTTCTTTCATCAACGGATAGGAATATCCTATCTCTAAATTTCTGCTTTCAAATATAAGCTTTCCAGGATCTCGACTTTTTTTAAATTCAAAGTATGGTTTTATATTGGTCTTAGGTTTTTCTAAACGCTGTATTTTATCCAACTGTTTTTGTCTGCTTTGAGCACGTTTAGTAGTAGAAGCACGAACTATATTAGACTTAATAAATTGCTCCATTTTCTTAATGTCTTCTTGCTGTCTGTAATATTCGGTTATATATCTTTCTTCCTCCTCACCTTTTAACTTTAAGAATGTATCATAATTTCCGGGATATCTTTTTATTGATGCGAATTGAAGATGATAAACTACATTCACTATCCTATTTAAAAATCCGGTATCATGTGAAATAACTATAAAACTGTTTTTATAACTGCTAAGATATTCTACAAGCCACTCAACATGTTCTTTATCCAAATGATTTGTCGGTTCATCCAACAAAAGCAAATCCGGTGCGGATAGCAGAAGTTTGGCAAGCAATACCTTTGTCCTCTGACCTCCGCTAAGCTTATCAACCTCTGTATCCATTCCCAATGCATCTATGCCTAAGCCTGCAGCCATAATGTCTATACGGCTCTCTATTTCAAAGAACTCACTTGAATACAATTTGTCCTGTAGATTACCTATTTTGTTCAGCAATCTGTTCATCTCTTGTTTACTCATTGTATCATCAGTCAGCTTTTCAGAAACACTCTGTATTTCAGCCTCAAGCTTATATAATTGATCAAATGCACCTCTTAATGTATTTCTTATACTCTTACCATCTTCCAGCACAGAATGCTGATCCAGATAACCAAGCTTTGAAGTATTGGACCATCTTACAACACCTTCATCAGCCAAAAGCCCGCCGGTTAAAATATTAAAAAGTGTTGTTTTCCCGGCTCCATTTGCTCCTACCAGTCCTATTTTCTCACCCTTTAACAGTCTGAAAGATATATTTTTAAATAAAACCTTATCTCCAAAACCATGTGTTAAATTTTCAACATCTAATATACTCATTATTCTTCCTCCTTTTGTGCAAACAAAAAAGGAAGAGGTAATCTCCTCTTCCCTTTGTTTAACTACATCTAAATATCATTATGAAATCATTCAGCTATATAAAAAGCTGAACTGCATATAATTATTCCGTTAAACAGGACAAAAAAAGAGTCTTATCCTTAAAACTATGATTCTATATTCAGCAGACTTACCTAAAAATGGGCAGACTTCCCCCGTATCTAGGCTAAAGTGGCTGTAAGAACCATAATTTTACACATAATAAAACTCTCAACTCCTTAGGAATAATTATAGCAATAATAATTTATTATATACCTATTGTTTCCAAATGTAAAGAAATTATTCTATAATAAACCAAATAGAAAAAGCTGGAAATTAATCCAGCTTATTTTATGCACATCTCTCGCTTTATTATAACTTACTGTCAAATCTATATTAATATCATAATAAAAAAACGAGATGTTGTCAAGCATTTTTTTGATAAATTGAGAAAAACAGACTTTATACCTTACTAGAATATTTATGTGGTTCCTGTAAATCGTTTATTATACCATATGGCATTTTGCTTTTATTACACATTCCTGTAAAATAATTAAGTCAAGCCACCGGAAATTAAAAGCAAAACTCATTTTAATTATCTTAATCAAAAGCTGCTGATTTTTCAATTATCGGCATAAGGAAAGCGAGGTATCAGATAATGACCGCCATAAATCACCCGGAATATGAAACTGAGAATAAAAAATTAGCTTATATTCTTGACTATTTAAAAATGTATAATTCCCGTATACTAAAACAAAAACTTCGTATTGATAAAGATGTAGAATACGGAACCAAACATTACAACTCCGACAACGCAGAACAATTCAATGAACTTGTTATCAACAAAAATGTTAAAGAATCTCTTGACCAGAAACTTAAAGACGTGAATAAAAGCTTATTAAAGCCATACTTTGCCAGAGTAGATTTTAAAGAAGGAAGATCATCTAAACTTGAAAGATTATATATCGGTAAGATGTCGCTGTTGAGGGCGGAAGATCAGGAAATTCTAATTACCGATTGGAGAGCCCCTATTGCAAATCTCTACTACGAAGGAAGACTTGGAGATGCCTTGTATGAGTGTCCCGACGGACTCATTAAAGGAGAAATCGGCCTTAAACGCCAATATGTTATAGAGCAGTCTGAACTAAAAGAAATTTATGACATAGATATAACTACTAATGACGATTTTCTCCAGGCAAGCTTAGGTTCAAGTAAAGATAGCAGGCTAAAGGATATAGTATCTACAATACAAGCCGAACAGAACAGAGTCATAAGGGCTAACATGTGGAAGCCTCTCATTGTTCAAGGTGCTGCAGGCGGCGGAAAAACCACTATTGCGCTTCATCGAATAGCTTATCTTCTATATAACAACGAAAATAACTTAAATGCTAAGAATTTTATGATTATAGCCCCAAATCGTTTCTTCTTAAGTTATATTTCCGAAGTTCTTCCCGACCTTGGAGTAGAGAATGTACACCAAACAACCTTTGAAGACCTAGCTCAGAGTATTATCGGTTCAAAGTTCAAGCTAAAGTCTTCTAACGAAAAACTATCCTATTTTATTGAAGATTCCATTCAACGAGCACAGACTTCAAAAGAAACTATTAAAAACATATCTCAATTCAAATCTTCATTAAACTATATGAAGATAATGAAAAATTATGTAAGAACTATTGAATTG
>JAEZDX010000304.1 GCA_023417975.1 Bacillota bacterium | reverse complement strand
CGTGGGCTGGCTCGGAGATGTGTATAAGAGACAGATATTGTAGTGCTATCACTATAGCTGCATATAATTTTAGGATTTTTACTTATCAACGAAAAGTCCACTAAAGGTAAAATCTCATTACAAACCTCTCCACCGCCAAACAGCAGCATTTTAACTTCGTTATCCGAAAGCAAACTGTTAAAATCCTCTGCTCTTTCTTCAGGTGTAGCAGCATAGCCATAAGTATCCTTAAAAGCATTCTTTGCTATTTTTAACTTGAACCCTTTTTCTTGGAGTTTATCCAATGCAGGTTGTATATTAACTTGATTAAGTACATACGAGGGAGACAAAATTCCGATTGTATCTCCTTCCGAAAGCTTATTAGGTTTTATAAGCACTTCAATCACATCCTTCAAATAATTAATGTAGATACCGCAACTAGCATCTAACCCTTACCCCTAGTAAATACTGCTATTCCAAATCATCTATAAGTATTTCAAGCATTTTATTTTTATTATTAATGAAACTTTTCATTATCTGATAGTGTTCACTCTTTTCATATTTAACCGCTTCTATCTTATCGTTAATTTCATATATAACGGCATCCGGATAGGCCATGATAATAGGGGAGTGTGTTGCTATAATAAATTGAGAATTGGACTTAACCAATTCATGTATTCTTGAAAGCATAGCCATTTGCCTTGCAGGAGATAAAGCTGCCTCCGGTTCATCCAATATATACAAACCGCTGCCTCCAAATCTGTTCATAAATACAGAAAAGAAGGATTCTCCATGAGATTGTTTGTGTAGGGACTTTCCGCCATAAGAAGATATCAGTCCCGGAGCTTCTCTATCAAGTTCATCAATGTTGGTCGCAACATTATAAAAGCTTTCTGCTCTTAAAAAGAAACCGTCCTTTGGCTTTTTAACTCCCTTAACTATCTTAATATAATTAAACAATTCCGAATGGGTGTCCATGGATGAAAAATTGAAGTTAATTGTTCCTCCTTCAGGATTAAATCCACAGGCTACGGCGATTGCTTCAAGAATTGTTGATTTACCCGAACCGTTCTCTCCTACAATAAATGTTACTTTTGGGTGAAAGGCTAAGGTGGACAGCCCCTTTATTACAGGCAGTGAGAATGGATAGTATGAAAATGATTCTATGTTATCTCTCTTGAGTTCCATGCTTCGTAAGAATTGGTTGCATTCCGATAATCGTGTGTTCATATATTCATCCCCTATGTTTTACATTATCTCCCTAATTATATCATAACAATTTACATTGTAGTAATAAATGTTAATACCAAAGACGTATATGCCCTTTATATACCTCATATTTTTTATATGTGTCCTCACGTGCAACTAAGGCTCTGTCGCAAAATAGTGGTTGCATTTTATTTATGGACAAACCCTGCTGTTACGGACATGCATGAACATCTTATGGTCAAGCCTTCTATGGTATGGATGTCATGAACCTCAAATCGCAAACTCTAATGTTAACGCTGCTGAAAGCTACTTTCAGAAACATATCCATAACTTTAAAGCCTGAACTAATGACTGCTTCAAGGCACCACCATTTTAGCCAAGCTATATAATTATTTAGATATTTTGTAGCAACTCCATTGAATTTAGCTAGAAAGCCCTTAAGTTGTCTTCCGAAGGCCTTGGCTTTTTGATTATCATATTTTTCTTCTATCACCTGGTTTGGAGAAGTAAGTTTATACAGCGTAAGCTTTAATTCCTTTGCCACAATCCTATATGCAGCATTATTATTTGTACAAATGGTAGAGCCTGCTCCTATTTTATCATCTAGTATATTTAGGAGTTGTTCCGCTACCGGTCTTAGCCTTCCAATAACTTGCGAAAATATATCTTCTCTCCTGCTGAGGCAGCATAGCACTCTGACACTTCTTAAGGAGCCTCTTTCAGACAGTTTTGGTCCTCTTTTCCTCGGTGCCCTTCCTATATAAAAATGCTCATCCTTTGAATGATTACCCTTAAAGCTTTCAGGTATAATAACCTCGTCTATCTCAACAGTTCCAGAAAGCTTGCTCGGCAGTTCCAACTTTATTGCATTCAATATTTTGTGCCTCCAGTGAAAGGACGTATTAGGGGTAATCCCAACTATAGCTGCGGACTTTCGTATGGACATGCCATTTTCCATGCACTCCACATAGTGAAGCCACATTTTTGCAGGCTTTTTACTGCAGCTTAATGGAGATTTTGTAGTAGGGATAACAAAGATTCTTTTGCAGTGGTTGCATCTATAGCGCTGCTTGCCAAGTCTGTTTTTTCCAAACTTGATAATGTAAGAGGCGCTGCAGTCCGGACAGTTCAATTCAGAAACATTTTGACTTTCTTGAGAAGGTTTATCCGCTTTAGCAAACAAAATATCCTTCAAACATTGTATTTGCGAAGGTTTCATATTCATAAGGCTTTCTAATAGTTCATCCTCATTATTGATGTCATTAATTCCATTGATTTCATTACACATAAGTGCCACCTCAATTTGCTTTATATATGATCCTCTTTAGCCGTCCTACAATTCATTGAAAATCTGATATAATGCGACGGCTCACGATGAAGATATTTATTACTTCATATATAAAGTAAAAATCTAATCACCTTGCACAGTCCCATAAATCCTTAAAAATCGGATATTTTGTGCAGCTCATGATGACGATATTTATTACTTTATATATGGATTATTGACACTTAGAGCTTGTCTAAATCACGCCTACTACTACTTTTGAACATAGCCTTAGTGTTTCCAAAGCCCATATATGATATATTAGGTTTGTGCCATAATGTGACATAAAACGGCATGAAAAAAAGGACTATCTCACATTGCGATTTCTAACCGCTAGTGAGGTAGTCCCTTTGAAATGCCCCCTTACAAATACAGCTAATTAAATTTCTTTTTTCTTCTGCTATAAACTAGCATAACTGCTCCTAAAGAAGCAATCAATGCTCCAATGCCTATTACCGTAGTAAGATCTATAGGTGAACCGGTTTTAGGAAGATCTGAGGAAATTTTTACAGCACTGTCCATTATAAAATAGTCACTGCAATGATCAGTTGTAAATACTATATAACCCTCAGCATCTGCTTTTACATCTTTTTGAGCTACTTCATAAGTATTCTTATCTGCAAAATATCTAAGTACATTAACGGTTTTATTAGCCCACTCCATACCGACAAATATTCTCACATTTGCTTTGCCTGGTAAGAAGCCGTCATATACAAATGAGAACGGAGCAATTGTTATATCTTTACCTGTAATAGCTTTAGCCTTGGCTATTTCTTTGGCTTTGAGATCAGCATCAACTGTTCTTAAAGATAAATCAATATCTTTAATTAAATCCGATTTAATATCCAAGCCATTAAATGTCCAGGTTATTTCCATACCTTGTGACGATGTAACAAAGCTTACATCCCTATCTATTCCCTTAATTGCATCAAATATCTTACCATCAAGAACCGGATTATCTTTTGCACTAATAACTATTTTTTCTCCAGGCTTTGAGTTAGCAACCAATTCTTTAATTGCTGCTGCAGTTGTATCTGCATCATTGGTCACTAATACCTGAATGGTAAAGCTGATTTCCTTAACAGCCTTATTCCCTGCCTTATCAATTGCTGTAACTATTAGTTTATGTTCACCTACAGCTTTTATTTCAGCGCCGTTATAAGCAGCATTATCCAATGTTATAGTCACATCGGCACCTTCAGTTGCTGTAATTGCCGGCTTAATTGATGCATTTACGTATTT
>JAEZDX010000287.1 GCA_023417975.1 Bacillota bacterium | reverse complement strand
AGTATGAAAAGATATTGGACCGAAAAATTGAAGGAGCACCTCACTTAAAGCAAGAGCATTTAGCAATATTTGATACTGCCAACAAATGTGGGTCGGGCATGAGATATATAGCACCTGATGGACACGTAAAGATGGTAGCAGCACTAACTCCGGTTATATCAGGAGCAATATCAAAAACAGTAAATCTGCCAAAGGATGCTACTGTGGAAGATTTCAAAAAGGTTACTTTAGATTCCTGGAAGCTAGGTATTAAAGGAATTACATTATATAGGGATTCCTCAAAAGCCAGTCAACCTTTGAACGTTTCTTTGGAAGAAAGCTCAGATGTAAAGCTTGAGAATTTGACCTATGATGCACTTATGAAATATGCAAAAGAGCTACAGAAGAACAATCACTATTCAAAGCGTCACAAGCCGGAGGGTATCAGATTTGGTACTACGCATCCGGCGCAGATTGATGATGTAAAGATATATACTACAGTTAATAGAGATGAAAACGGAAGAATTTGCGAAATTTACATTACTACAGACAGAGAAGGCACAATTATAACCGGGCTTTTAAATTCTTTATCAAAATCAATTTCAGTAATGCTTCAGTATAATGTGTCTCCAAAGGATATAGCAAGAATGCTGAGGGGACAAAAGTATGAACCCTATGGCTTTGTACAGAAGCATCCTTATATAAAACATGTAAGCTCTATATCGGATTTGATAAGTAAGATAATTGATATAGAACTCAATGATTTTACAAGATGTCAAGTTAAGCCTGAGCATGCAGCAGACGCAGAACTTTCACATACAGTAGAAAACGAAGAAGTGGAAAGAATATATGGAGCAACCTGTAAGAGCTGCTCCAGTACTAGGATGGTTAAAAACGGAACTTGTATGGTTTGCATGGATTGCGGTACCACCACAGGCTGCAGCTAAAAATTAAACATTAAAACGTAAAAAGGTGACCATGTGTCATCTTTTTTTATAATATATATTAAAAGATACAGTCTAGGAGATGACGATTTGAGTTCCAAGCGTAAAAAAAGAGAGAAATTAAGTTATGAGGAGTACAATATCTACTATGGAATCCCCCACTGTCACACTTCAGCATCCACGGGCAGAGGTACAATACAAGAAGCAGTTGAGCACTGCAAACAAAAAAGTTTGGATTATATTATTTTTACCGATCATTATTCTTATCTCAATAAATTATCTAAAGATGGTAAATCTTTTTGGACTACACAAAAAGATACTATAAAAAAATATGCACATGAATATAAAGATTTTTTAACTTACAATGGCTTTGAATATAAATTATTTCAAAATCTAGATATAAATATTTTACATGAAAAACAGTGTATTGACGGTAAACTAACAATTAAAGAATTTTACAACTGGCTAAAAAAGTATAAAGCTGTAGGGATTATCAATCATCCCGGAGAAAGCATACACAAAATAGAAAATTACTTAGACCTGAATAAATATATAACATGCATTGAAACGGGAAATGGAAGTTATCCAAACAGATATAAAAGATATTATAAAAAGTACTTCTATCTCCTGGATATGGGATGGAAGCTGGCAGCGGTTAATGGGCAGGATAATCATCGTAAAAATTGGGGAGACAGTGATAATGTCACTGCTGTATTAATGCGAAGCTTAAATCGAGATAGTTTGTATGATGCATTTAAATACAGGCACACCTACTCTACCGAATCAAAAACCTTAAAGATAAATTTTAAGTTAAATGATCAAATCATTGGCGATGAAATAAAAGTTAAAAAAACTGATAAGCTTGAGTTTTCAATATATGTAGAGGATCCATTAAACGAAATACAAAATATACTTGTTTATACTAATAAAGGTGTTATTATCAAAGAAAATACTATGAGAGACAATAAAGCACAGATGTCTTTTCAAATGGATTGTCCCTCACTTAATTCATGGTATGTGGTCAATGTATTGCTGGAAAATGATAAAGAAGCTATAACTTCTCCTATCTTCATACAAGTTCAACATTAGAAGTCAAATCATAAATAAAAAAGAGAGCAATGTGCTCTCTTTTTTATTTATGATTATTTTTAACTCTGTTAGGTTTTGCTTTTGGTTTTATTTTAATTCTCTTAATCTTCTTATCTTCTTTTTTGGATGTGAACATAAGATTAAAGAATGCTAACAACGGAATAACAGAGAACGGCATATACAAGTATGCCCATCTTCCGGCCTGAGGTAAATTAAATAAAGCCGGTATGAACATAAAAATAATACCTACAGCGAGAAATATCCATTTGTTTATATGTATCCTATCGAATAAAAACACCTTCAATAAATTATAGCCCAATATTGCTATCAATACTGAAATTATAATAAATAGAACATCCAACCACATTATAGTTCTCCCCCTTCGTAAAATTCAAATATAAGCTATTATAATTCTATATGAATTCAGCATTTATGTAAATTACTTTTAAAAATATTTCTTTGATTTTAACATAAATGTGGTATGAAAAAATAATATTTTTTAGATAAAAAATATGTGTTATAATGAGATAAGTAATTCAAACAAATTATTATGATTAATTTCATAAAAATATTTTATTTATTTATTAATTTATCAGTTATTTCTGATATAATGTATGTAGAACAAAAAAAGTCTTTCATTGTGCTAAGAAAAATATAACGGCTTTCTGTGTTCTATATCGATATAGAAATTTATAGCTTAGGAAAAGTATGTGAAACTTCAATATTTCCTTAAGTTACTATTCCTTAAGTATAAATTTTTTTATCTGTATTATAAAATAATATATACATTTACGAGGTGAGCAAATGAGTTTTTATTCTAATCCACAATTAGATGATTTAGATTATCAAATACTGGAAATATTGATTAAGGATTCAAGAACTCCATATTTAGAAATAGCAAGAATGTGCCATGTCAGTGGCGGAACTATTCATGTAAGAATGAAGAAGATGGAAGATATGGGGATTATCAAAGGTACAAAACTTTTATTAGATACATCAAAGCTTGGCTATGATGTGTGTTGTTTTGTAGGTATATTTTTGGACAAGTCTTCATCTTTTTCATATGTGCTTGAAGAAATGAAAAAAATAAAAGAGATTGTTGAGTTGCATTACACTACTGGAGAATATTCTATTTTTGTAAAGGTAATTTGTAAAAGCATATCACATCTACAGGATTTATTAATGAATAAAGTTCATGTAATTAACGGAATACAAAGAACCGATACATTCATTTCGCTGTCTCAGCCCATCGATAGAAACATACAATTTTAATACTTACAAAATACAAATGATAAGAGTAATCACTCTTATCATTTGTATTTTTCGTTTAATTCATAAATTAGTAATTTTAACTCCTCAAATCTGGAGTTGTCAACATAGAATTTTGAAATTAAAATCAAATAGCTTGTTAAATATTCTACATTTTCATTAATGAGTAATTGCTTAAGATCGACAAGATACTTATCAAAATTAGTAAATTTATCATATTCATATATATGAAATAAAGATTTATAGCAATGGAGTTTATATTCCGGCTGATTAAACATTTCAGAATTGTTAAGAGCAAAGTCGTAATATTTAATAGAGCTGGAATAAATATTATATATTTTAAATTCATCTGCCAGAAGTAATGCTGTTTTAGTATTTTTTGAATGAGGCTTAACAGATAAAAGATTAATACACTGGGATAAATAAAATATACCTTCCTGTCTCTGTCCCAGCAAAATACTTGCCAAAGCTAGTTTGTGATATATTAGATAGTCGGAGGAACTACTTCCTAAAACCAGTTTTTTAAGAATGTTTATAGCTTCGCAAAGTCTAGCTTCATCAATAAATATTCCGGCTTTAATTATCAATACATCTTTTCTTTGGTTAATTGTCAATCTTTTGTTTTTCAGCATATTTTCGATAGTCTTTAAAGCATCCTCATGTCTTTTAGTATTCACCATGGCTATTAACTGCTGATAATTTGCACTAAATAGAATTTGCTCATCATGATATTTGTGCAAAACATCATTTTTTGCTTTTTCAGCATATTCTTCAGCTTTTTCATATTGTTTAAGACTATTATGGCACTTCGCAAGTTCTACAATAATTTCTGCTATACCTTTGTGATTTTGAGTTAGTTGAAAAAGATCTTTTGCATCTTTATACTTTTCAATAGCATCAAGGTAATTCTCGCTTCTTTGCTTTATATCCCCTTCATTTTGCTTTATTTGAGCCATTATGTCAAAGCAGTTATTTTCTTTAGCTTTTATAAATAACTTTTCATATTTTTCTTCATCGTACTCTTCAGTAGAAATATCACTTAAAGATTTTTGAAGTTCTGCGTCAATACCACAATTATAACAACCAAACAAGTCTTTTAAGCTTAAGTTTAATTCCAGCCCTTTACTGGCGGCAATCTTATTAAAATTGTCGGCAAGAATCATTGCAGTTACAGTTGTCATTTGTATCTTTCCACTTTCTATAAGGCTGACCATACTATGGGA
>JAEZDX010000273.1 GCA_023417975.1 Bacillota bacterium | reverse complement strand
TAGGTGAACAATGTACTATAGTAGGTACACTAAATGGTGGTGGAGTGCTAAAAATTGATGGCTCCGTAAATGGCGATATTTCATGGCAGGATGATGTTATATTAGGCTCTTTCTCAATTTACGAAGGCAATCTCACATGTAAAAATGCTTTTATTTCCGGCAAAGTAAAGGGAAATATATTTTGTGAAGAATGCTTGACAATTGAAAGTACCGGAACCATTACAGGTGATATAATAACAAAGAAATTAATCGTTAAAGATGGCGGCACTTTAGACGGCAAATGCACTATGATTGTCCCTAAAAATGCTGAAGAAATTCTTGATTAATAAATCAGTTTTTTTATGGTACAACAACTCTTTTCTGTAGCAAAGAGAGGTAGAGCATCTATTTTTCAATGCTCACCCTCTCTTTTAATCTGTATAGTGATAGGAAACTTAACTAATGTATAATAACCGTAATAAATTAATTTGTAATATTTATTCTACATCTAATTTCAAAAATATTTGCATTACTGCTAAAGGCATTAATAAAACTATAGCATAAGCTTCCCATTCACTGCAGCAAAAATAGATATAATTCCCCATAAATCCCTTACTTAATTCTTCAAGTTGTTAACTACCTTACCTCTTTAGCTATAATACATTTTATTCATCATCCACTTCTTTGGTTACCAATAATAATTATTTTATGGATTAAATAGTTTTATCTTCTCAAAATCCTACTTATTGAATATATTTGCATAATCATATCGATTAATGCCGCTCTTTCAGGCGAAACCATGGGCTTTAGTGCATTCATTACTTCAATTCTTCTATCTCCTTTTAGAGGACCATTATACGCTTGCCTTGTATCCGCCGCCGGAGCTCCACCTTGTGCTCCACCCATCATACCAGATAAATTATTTAAAAGACCGGCTCCGCCGCCTCCCAGCATTTGCGATATAGTTCCCAAGAGTCCTTGATTACCGCCTCCGCCTGCATTTCCACCAAGTCCTCCGAAAAGTGATGCTATCTGATTCATGTCTACATTTTGAAATAATCCTGCAAGTTGTCCAAAGTCCATATTATCCTGTTTTGAATTACTTGCAGCCTTTTCTTCTGCTTCATCATCCCTATCAAGCTTTCTTTCTATCTTTCTTTTTGGAGCTCTGTTTGGATCTCTTTCTGCTGTCCTATTTGAAGTTCTTTCTGAAGTTCTTTGAGGCGTTCTTTGAGACGTTCTCACAGATTCTCTTTCCAAAGCTCTCCCTGATTCTCTTTCCGACGTTCTTCGTCTCCTCTGAGGCTCCTTTTCATCTTCTTCATATACATCTACATCTATTACTCTTTTTGGTTTTGCCAAGCTGCCACCTCCCTTAATTTATACCTTTAGTATGTTGGAAGCAACATACACTATGATTTAAGGAGGGAGTTCCCTCCTTGAATAAAAATGGATTTATCTAAAAGGTGCAGCAGAATAAATTCTGGTCCTGGGGCTGAACAGTATACCAATATTTAGTTTTGTCTTTAGCTGTATTGTCTCAAATGGCTTTATCTATTCTAACCTATTACTATTTGTACTTTATTCTGCTCTGAATTATTCCCCACTTTACTTGCTATGGTTTAGTTTACAGGTTTAAAAACCCCCCACCATCGTCTCCTAATAATGGGTCAACATTAATAATGTTAGTATTTGTATTTGGACCGCTATTTCCACCTCTTAAAAACAGCAGCGGCAGTAATAAATACAGAAGGCTGTTTATTCCACCACCATCTCTACCTCTTCTTCTACCGCGCCTGCCACATGTATATGGGGCTGCAAAGGTATTATTTCCCCCACAGAAACATGAGAGTATAACAATAGCTACTATAATCAATATAACATTATTATTATTTAAAAGCCCATTACCTACATCAACACAGGAGCCTTTTCCATCCTTTACAACTACATTTCTTCCCGATCCAACCATAGTGTATATCACTCCCTTTCAAGTCAATATTTTAACTTTAGTTTTATAGTATATATTATTCTAAGCCTCTGAATTTGACACTAAAACAAAACAGAATGGCCCTCACCATTCTGCTCATAAGTATGTTACTTCCTTCTATTTCTGCTCATTGCGTATATCTGAATAACGGTTTGAAGTAAAATTACTTTATCAGCATTAATTAATGTCCTTAACGCCCTTATTATTTCAGTATTACCGCTTTCTGTTGCATATTCACCATTTTCTGTACTTTCAAGTTCTTCTCCTGCAATGTTTATTGCATCCACCATGGCGGTTATATCCACACTGTTAATTATACCTGCCAAACTTCCTAGATTGAAATTATTTGCAGACTGTTCCGTTGGCTGGCTGTTGTCTTCCTCGTATTTAGTACTTTTTTTATGTTTAGACATGCCATCACCTCACATATACACTACTAATCCTCTATCTCTGTATAATCTACAACAGGTGTATCGTCAACAGCCTCCTCTTTCTCTTTTTCCTCTTCCTTATCTTTGCACAAGAAGAGAAGAACAACTACAGCAATTATAAACATTCCATTTCCACCAAGGATTCCTGTTGAGTTACCCAAAGCGGGAATAGGTAAAACTCCTGTCTTGTTAGGCACTCCAGGATTCGACTTGTTATCATGCAAATTCTTATGCCCGTTTTTTTGATTTTCATTAGGCACCTTTAAAAAATTCACACCTAACGCACCTGATGGCGCTCCAAATGCAAGAATTATGAATATTATTACTCCCCATATTAAAAAATTATTTGATATAGATGGTAATTTAAGCTTGCTTAGCTCCATAAGCTATCCTCCTTACTAAGTATGTTCTCACCCTAAACTAAGGAGGGTATGCCCCTCCTGTTCATTAAACTATCTATATGAATACAAAAATAAGAAAGGTGGTAGATAGTATTTATAGGCATAGTTTATTTATATTCTCAAGTAGGATGGTAACTTCTTGATTAATTTTACTTATAAATATTTCCGGCCTCTGTAACTCTATAGTTAGCAGCAATTATCGCAAGGATCCTCACAATAATCATCTTCCGGTCCCAAATTAATAACATTTGTATTTACATTTCCTGCACCACCTAATCCGCCATTTCCATTGCCAAGGAAAAGTAATGCAAGGACAAATAATCCCCAAATACTACCGCCACCGCAGCTTCCACCACCACACTTAGCAGGTCTTACGCAAGGTCCGAAACCACTAGCTCCTCCAGAAAATCCTCCCCCGCCGCATAATATAAGTGCAATTATTATGATGATTATGAATATCTTATTTTTACCTATATCTTTAAAGTCAAAGCCGCAGTTATCTTTATCGCATTCATCGTTACATTTGGTGGATGCTATCTCATCAATTGCTCTATTCACCCCAAGCTCACTTCCTTCCCTAATAACTATTTTACTTTTGTACTATATTATATATTATTCGTTGATAACCAATTTGACACTAAAAGAAAACAGAAGCACTACATTAATTAGTACTTCTGTTTTGTGTAACTTAAACATTATTTTTTTATTGATTTACAATGTCATCAAATAATGAATTGACTAACTCTTCTCTCCCAACCTTTGCAGTTGATGAAAAAAAGTTAAATTCCTCATCTTTGATTTCTAAAGTTTCCTTAATTATCTGCTCATTTTTTCTAAGTTCATTTTTTGTGAGCTTATCTGCTTTCGTGGCAACTATAACTATCTTATATCCATGATATCTTATCCAATTAAGCATTAAGACATCATCCTCCGTAGGCTTATGCCTGCTGTCAACTAACAGTACCACTTTTTTTAAGGAAGCTCTGCCTGTTAAATAGTCTTCCATTAACTTTCCCCATCTTTGCCTTTCAACCTTAGAAACTTTTGCATATCCATACCCCGGTAAATCAACAAGATAAAAGCAATTATTTATTAAAAAGAAATTAATAAGTTTTGTTTTACCTGGAGTATTACCAACCTTTGCTAAACTTCTACGATTGGTTAAGGCGTTAATAATGGAGGATTTTCCTACATTTGAACGCCCTACAAAGGCTATTTCAGGCACATCTTCTTTTGGATATTGCCCTCTGCCTGCAGCAGAAATTATAAATTCCGATTGTTTAATTTCCATTAAAGACTTTCCTCCAATAAAGCATTTTGCAATACTTCCTCTATCTTTGTCGCTAAAGTAAACTTAAGCTTATTTTTTATACTATCCGGTATTTTATCCATATCCTTCTTATTGTCAACCGGTATAATTAC
>JAEZDX010000268.1 GCA_023417975.1 Bacillota bacterium | reverse complement strand
GGGCATAAGTGGGTAAACTACTGGATGCATGGAGAGTTTCTTGTGCTGGACAATGGGAAAATGTCAAAATCCAGCGGGGACTTTCTTACTGTTTCAAGACTTGTTGAAGAAGGGTATAGTCCTCTTGACTACAGATATTTCTGCCTAATGTCAAGATATAGAAAACAGTTAATATTCAGCTTTGAAAGCTTAGCTGATGCTCAAAAAGCTCTCAAAAAACTCAGAGGAAGAGTTAAAACTTTAATAGATAACAAGAATGGTGAAGACACAATAAATGAACATAAGATCAAAGAATATAAAGCTAAATTTTCTGTGCAAATATGCGATGATTTGAATATAGCAAATGCCTTTACTGTGCTAGCAGAAGTCATTAAGGATGATAATTTGAACAACACTGAAAAGGTTCTGCTTGTAGAAGATTTTGATCAAGTTTTCTCACTTAACCTTACTAAAGCAGAGGAAATAAATAACAGCAGCATAGATGAAGAGTTTATCAATAATCTGATTTCTGAAAGAAACATGGCTAGAAAGGATAGAAATTGGAGCAGGGCTGATGAAATAAGAAATTTGCTTTTAGATAAAGGTATTGAACTATTAGATTCGAGAGACGGAACTATATGGAAGGTTAAAGGATAAAAGGAGAAATGGGGATTTTAAAATACAAATTCTACATTTTAAAATAATAGCATAAAAGTAAGATAGATGCATTTTTAGAGAGGTTGGTATGAAAAGCAATAAAGAAAGAAAACAAAGAAATTGGGGAAAAATTGTAGGAACTTTTCTTTTAGTTACATTAATATTGTCTATAATTTATTCTGTTATAAAAATTATAGCTTCTCCGGCTGTGCTAACTAATGGGCGTACACATACAAAAGTAAAAAGCGATTATGTACTTATATTGTTACAGTGTGTTCTAGGACTTTTTGTTATGATGATTCCATCAGTAATTGAACGCAGACTTTCTGTTAAGATACCGAATACAATGGAAGTATTATATTTTATTTTCCTTTATTGTGCAATTTATCTTGGTGAGGTACATCATTTTTATTATAGTGTGCCATACTGGGACAAAATCTTGCACGCCTTCAGCGGTGCTATGTTAGGTGCTTTAGGGTTTAGTTTAATAAGTATTTTAAATGATTCTGAACAGATGAAAGTAAGTCTAAGTCCATTTTTTGTAGCGCTGTTTGCTTTTTGCTTTGCCTTGGCGGCAGGAGCGATATGGGAAATATATGAATATACCTTTGATGGGTTGTTATCATTGAATATGCAAAAGTTTGCGCTGGAGGATGGAACTAAACTTGTTGGACATCAAGCGCTTACAGATACAATGACGGATATAATAGTTGATGCTGTAAGCGCATTATGTACTTCTATTATTGGATATTATTCAATTAAAAAGCGAAAAAGCGCTTATGAAGCGAACAGTATAATAAATAAGAATGTCTAAATTATGAATTTAATGAGACTTGACACGATATAAAGAGGTATGATATACTATGTAACATTAAAGGGGAGTAGCTTGAAAGCGATAGAACCAACAGCCGGCGCTTTGCATTGCCTGGTTCTATACTCCATATGGAAAGCAAGACCTTTGATATGATTTAGTTTTTGCTGAGTCGCATCAAAGGTCTTTTTGTTTAACCTATAATTTGTGATTTCAAAGGAGGAAGAGATATGTTTGCAAATAAAAAAGGAATACCTAAATTTATCACAGCAGCGCTCATTATTACATTAACAATAAATATTATTATGTATTTAGTATGACAGTCTAGTTATAAACAAATTGAATACAGTGAATTTTTAACAATGATAAATGACAAGAAAATAGAGTCCGTTGAAATTTATGGTGACAGGCTTATAATTGAACCTAAAAGTGATGAAAAAACATCAGCTGCCAATAAGAAATTGTATTATACAGGAAATTTAAACTATCCCGAACTAGTGGACAAATTATACGGAGCCGGTATAAAATTTAATACGCCCGTAAAAAATACGCAGTCACCTATAATAGGGTTAGTACTTTCGTGGATTTTACCTTTTGCCTTATTCTACTTATTCAGCACTTTTCTAATGAAATCCCTTGGAAAGAGAATGGGAGGAATGGGCGGAGGAGGAGTTATGTCCTTTGGAAAGAGTAATGCGAAGGTATATGTTGAAAAGACTACAGGAGTACTCTTTAAGGATGTGGCCGGGCAAGAAGAAGCAAAGGAATCTCTAAAGGAAATAGTTGATTTCCTGCACAGTCCGGAAAGATATACAAAGATAGGGGCAAAGCTGCCTAAGGGTGCACTGCTTGTAGGGCCTCCGGGAACAGGTAAGACATTGCTCGCAAAGGCTGTTGCGGGAGAGGCAAAGGTTCCGTTTTTTTCACTTTCCGGTTCAGGATTTGTAGAAATGTTTGTAGGAGTCGGTGCTTCAAGAGTAAGAGATCTATTTGCCCAAGCTGAAAAACAGGCACCATGTATAATTTTTATAGATGAGATAGATGCAATAGGTAAGAGCAGAG
>JAEZDX010000265.1 GCA_023417975.1 Bacillota bacterium | reverse complement strand
TTTTTAAATTCTTGTGTATCATCAGTTTCATTTAAATATATACATCTATTCATTTAAATAATTATTCCTTTCATTGTATATAGATATAAATTTTTAATTTCTGCTAATTCTTAATTAAACAATATATTCTACTTTATGTTGTACTTTAAAGTTGTCTTTCTTATTATTAATAAATTTAAAGATATTTACATGAATTATTGCAATATAAATATACTTCCTTCAATTGTATTTTATTTGATTAGTTTTATATTAGCTATATTCTAAATAATTGAATAACTAACTTCTAAGTATAGACATAATGTTCCATAGCTTACTTCCAATAAATTTATTATTCTACAAATTAATTTAAACTCCTTCTATATTTTGAAGTTACCTATTACAAAGTAAATCTGAAAAAGTAAAACCATCAAATAAAGATATATATTTTTTCTGTTTCCACATCATACATACCCCAAAATAATACCTTTTGATTTCTAATCTTTAGTCTATGGTTCGCTACCCACAAGATTTGCCTTTCCAATCGTAAAATAGCTTATCAATCCAAAATATCGATAACTATTTTTCTTTCAGCTTTTCTAATAATACATCTATCTGCTCACAATTAAGTCTATCTGTAATAATTCTAGCTTCTGCCCTTGCTTTTCTTCGCTTAAGTTCCCCCATATTATCAGGATACACCACAGTGACGCTAATAATTTTTTCTCTCATATGTGCCTCCTAACGGAAAAACTAAAGCAGCAACTCCAACAATTGGAACTGCTGCTCTAATATAATTTTGTATTTGAAAATAAAAAAAAGATGATGTACTTAATATAAATACTCATCACACTCATTCTCATCCAGATATTTCTCCCAGCAAATATTACTTTGCTCTTCTTGTTTTTTGTCTGTAAAATTACTTAACTTTGTTTCTATTGTACCTCTGATTTCTTTACATACTTTTACTTTTATATTTATGTCCTCCGTTCTTTTAAAGATTTCATATAAATCATTTATTATTTCATCAAGTATCTCTAAATCTTTAGGAAGAGACTTCATACACTCCTCTAGTTTTAGAGACTTTAACTGCTCTGCCTTTTCTTCACGATCCTCCTTAACAACTCTAGCTACAGTTCTATAGCTGATGTCGTATTCGTATTTTTCTTGTAAATCTTTTGCAATTTCTCTGCAGCCCTTCTGCTCAACATTAGCCGATTCAATAATAATTTTTGCAATCTCAGTAGGTACTTGTCTTGTTCTCATTATTTTGCCTCCTTTGTGACTAATAGTGCCTCTGGTGACATATCCTCTAAATAGAAGCCGTCAAACATTTCACTTTCGGTCATTTCTTTACCTGTAAGTTTCTTATATAAAATAATTAAACCACTTAATTGCCGAACTAATTCATTATATTTTGGAATCCATTTATCAACAGCTTCAAAAGTAGCTGTTTCAAAGAACTGTTGTGCCATTTTTTCCCTACTTATAAGTTTACTATATTGGATTTTTAGTTCTGCTAATTGCATTTAAACAACCTCCCTTTATAATTCATTTAACCTAGATTGCAGGTCCTTTTTTTCTTTTATTAATTGTCCTATTATTAGATTATTTCTTCTCTTACCTTTATAATATTGTTGCCTCAACTCAATTTCAATTTGTTCAAGCCTGCTGCAATATAGATCGTCAATTCTCATCTTCATGTTTTTCACCTATACCTTTTAAAATTTATTCATGTTTACTATTGAAAACATAAGGTGCAGAGGTGTAGAGTTAAATATTTAAATACCTTATATTATTAAGCAGCTTCATAAAAAACTTTATAGAAATGTTAGGAAGCTATACACCTATACACTAAATGGTTATAAACCAAGTAAAATCAACAATTAAAAAAGTGTATAGTTAATTTTCAACTATACACTCTCTATACACTTTCATGCAATTGACACTAGCATCCTTCCTGATCTTATTATTTGTAGTCTAAGCTTGCTAAACCAGTTATAGATTCTTACAAGCTTCGCCTATGCCATACCAGAAGACTCCGTAATTTCTTCGAATCTTTTTTAAACCTAACCTTTCAGCTCTTTCCTTAAATTTAGCTCCGAATTTAGTTGGATGGATATTCTCTCCTGACCATTCATTATATAATTGTAAAAGCCTGTTATTATCAATATATGCCTCTTCCTTTAGTACACAGCACTCGTCAATAAACTGCTTCATTCTATCCATTTCACATCTATATTCGTCAGTTGATTTTAACACTTCTTCAGGTGGATTAAGGCCTTCTCTCTGCCACATCATACAACCTTCTATACACCAGTTTAAGATACCTGGTAGTTCATCTTTAAGCTTCTCTAATAGGTCATCATCTCTATTACCAGCTTCCTTTGTAAAGTGTGCTTCAAATGGAATTAATATAATTCTCCTCCATATTCCTTCATCTGAACCTGTGATCTCGGGCTTATGATTAGTAGCTAACCATAATTTGAACTCCGGCATAAACTCAAATTCATTCTGATATAAAAATCTAGCTGTTATCATATCTCCACCTGTTGCTTCTTTAATTAGTGCTTCATCTAGTTTTCTGCCCTCTTCAATTTCTTTTGCAGTCACAATTCTTGCACCTTTTAATCTTGCTATATCAGAATTAGCGGTAGATTTATTTTCTCTTTTCAGTAAACTTTCAGCCTGAATATTTCTGGAGTAATCATTAAATAATAATCTAAGAACCTCTAAAAGCTTACTTTTGCCATTAGCTCCACTGCCATGGAGTATAAATAACTTTTCTT
>JAEZDX010000240.1 GCA_023417975.1 Bacillota bacterium | reverse complement strand
CATATCACTTCTTCCAGTAGTGTGATAAATTATTGCATTCAGTACATCCTCATCGGCTATTTCCATCTGCCTTTCCGCAATTACGGAGGCTGCCCTGCCATGCAGAAGCTGTGGTGAACCTTGCTCAATCCAGTCAGGCTCATAACCATCCTGTCTTACAATACTTAAAATTTCTTCATCCTCCATATTTTTTGCACAATCATGTATTAAGCCTGCCAGCATAGCCTTCTCTCTATCAGCCCCATATATTTCCGACAGTTTAACCGCAGTATTTCTTACGCCTACGGTATGTGCAAATCTTTTTTCGGATATTTTTTCTTTTACGTAATTGGTTATTTGTGTCTCTTTCCACATAACTAATAAATCCTCTCTTCTACTTATACAATTTATGCAGTTCTATAAGTTCTCCAACACCCTTTGGCAGAAAAAAAGATACATCCTTTCCTTCCTTTATACTCGTTCTGATGTATGTGGATGAAATATCTAACAGCAGCACATCAAGAAAAACTATGCTGCAGCCGTATTTTTGTTCCGCCATTGTCTTTTGTTTAAATATATCCTCTTTTTTATACCCAGGTCTATTAAACACCACAAAAGTACAGGAATCCATAATTCTCTGTACATTCTTCCACCCATTAAGATCAAAGAGGCAATCACACCCGGTTATAAAGTACCATTCAGTATTATTGCCATCTTTTTCATTAAAATATTCAAGGGTTTCATAAGTATAACTATATCCACCCTTGTTAATTTCATAATCGCTTATATCCATATATTTATTATTTTCTATAGCTAAATGGACCATTTCATAACGAAGCTTTGCATCTGTCACGTTTTTACTATTCTTATGAGGCGGATTACCGCTTGGCATAAAAATAATCTTGTCAAGACCTAAACTGTGTAAAGCCTCGTTAGCTACATACATATGACCAATATGTATAGGATCAAAGGTCCCCCCAAATATTCCCTTCTTGACCATTTGTACCACTCCCGCTTTATGGAAGTTCAATCTTAGGTTTTTTAGCAGATCTTCTGTATAATACTATTTTACTTCCTATAGCTTGAATTCCCTCGCAATTTAACTGCTCACATATTGCATCACTTGCTTCTCTTGTTTCAAAGCCGCTATTACCTAACACTGCTATCTTTATAAGCTCTCTTGCTTCTAAAGCATCGTCTATCTGCTTTAAAAAACCTTCTTCTATACCGTTCTTCCCTAGCTGAAAGATTGGTTCCATAGTATTTGCTAAAGATCTTAAATAACTTCTTTGTTTACTTGTAATCATAATGTCCTCCGAACTATAGTAAAAATTCAAATTCAAAATCGTTTAGGCGTACAGTATCTCCATCCTGTATTCCCATCTTCATTAACTCATCAAATATACCTTTATTTTTCAAAACCTTATGGAAATATTTCAAAGAATCGGCATCATTGACATTGACAGCCATAAGTAATCTGTCCACAAAGCTTCCTTCTACTATAAACACTCCATCTTCTTCTCTTATTTCATAAGTAAAATGCTTCTCTTCTGGAATAAATCTTTCTTCCTCACTTATCTCAAGTTCAGTTACAGGAATAGTACTTAGAAGTCCGGCAGCTGCTTTCATTAACTCATCTACACCTTGTCGGCTTGCAGCGGAAATCTTATATACCTTATCATATCCCATTTCATTCAGCTTCTTCTTAAAGTCTTCATATATATCCTCTTCATATAGCATATCACTCTTATTTGCAACCACAATCTGAGGTCTATCCCAAAGCTTTACACTGTACTTTTTAAGTTCTTCATTTATTTTCAAGAAATCCTCCAGTGGGTCTCTTCCTTCTAATCCGGATATATCAACTACATGAATAAGCATTCTTGTTCTTTCGATATGTCTTAAAAAATCCAAGCCAAGCCCAACACCCTCAGCAGCACCTTCAATAATACCAGGTATATCCGCCATTACAAAGCTGCTTTCTCCTACACTCACTACACCTAAATTTGGCTTCAAAGTAGTAAAATGATAATTTGCTATTTTAGGCCTTGCTTTTGAAACTACTGAAAGCAAGGTGGATTTCCCTACGTTTGGAAAACCGATTAATCCTACATCGGCAAGAAGCTTCAGCTCCAAGGTTATCCATCTTTCCTCTCCAGGCATTCCCGGTTCTGCAAAATCAGGAGCTTGTCGCGTAGGCGTAGCAAATTTAGCATTTCCTTTGCCGCCCTTTCCTCCTCTGCATATTACATACTCTTCGCCGGAATGAGATAGATCAGCCATTATCTTCTCCGTCTCAACATCTCTCACTATAGTTCCCATAGGCACCTTAATATACAGCTTTTCTCCATCTTTTCCATAGCATTTGGAACCTGCTCCGTTAACTCCTCTTTCTGCAATGAACTTTCTATTATAGGAAAAATCCAAAAGAGTTGTTAAATTTGAATCGGCAACTAATATTACATCTCCGCCTCTTCCTCCGTCTCCTCCATCCGGGCCACCCAATGGTATATACTTCTCTCTTCGGAAGGATATGGAGCCGTTGCCGCCATCACCTGATTTAACAAAAATTTTCGCGGTATCAATAAACATATACATCATCCTCAACTATAAATTTCTAATCCTGATAATAGTTAAGTTTCTCATACAAAACCAATTAACAAATATAAGGATTACTGTTATATTATTTGTTCATATTAAAATATTTATTATCCATATTAATGTATTAAATGTAAGCATTTAGAAGTTTGTCTTACGTTTAAAAAAAGCACCCTAACGGGTGCCTTTATTATTCTGCTACTACTTCTTCAACATCTACAGGATATACACTTGCTTTTTTCTTGTCTCTTCCTAGTCTTTCAAATCTTACTATTCCGTCTGCCTTAGCATAAAGTGTATCATCGCTTCCTATACCTACGTTAGTTCCGGGATGTATCTTAGTACCTCTCTGTCTAACCAATATGTTTCCAGCAAGTACGAACTGACCATCAGCGGACTTAACACCTAATCTCTTAGATTCACTGTCTCTACCGTTTCTAGAGCTACCTACTCCCTTTTTATGAGCACATAACTGAAGGTTGATTATTAGCATATCACTGCACCTCCTCTACTGACACATTTATATATTTACCATAACTAATTTCTAAATTTTCAAAACCAAGAAGCATAGTTCGTAAGAGTACTTGACACTTAACGATGTCTTCATGGCTCAATTGAGATATATCTAATCTTATATCTCCATCCTCAGCTATATACGGCACATCAAACTTAAGTACTTCAGTTACTCCTAATATAGTAACCTGCCCTAAATTTGAAACAACACCACATATAACATCATCATAAACAGTTTCATTTCCATCCATATACTCGGCATGACCATCTATATGATAAGAAACCAACTCTTTACCTATTTGCTTAAAAACAATTTTAATCATAATTAAGCTTCTATCTTTTCAACTACTAACTTAGTGTATGGCTGTCTATGTCCTTGCTTTCTTCTGTAGTCCTTCTTAGCCTTAAACTTAAAGACAATAATCTTCTTAGCCTTGCCCTGTCCTACAACCTTTGCAACAACCTTTGCGCCTTCTACAACAGGCTTACCAACCACTAATTCTCCATCTGCCTTAGAAACAGCAAGAACTTGGTTTAATTCAACTGTTGCATCAACTTCAGCGTTCAATTTTTCAACGAAAAGAACGTCTCCTTCTTGAACTCTGTACTGCTTACCTCCAGTAACAACTACTGCGTACATCAAAACACCTCCTCAATCCAGTCTCGCCAACTCAGGTACACAGATTTAACTATGTTTTATAAAAACCCTATGTGCGCGGTCTACAAAAGCCATTCTAACATATAAGATTATATTTGTAAAGAAAATTATGCCTTTTTCACCTATTTTACTGCTTGTTATTATCCCTTAAGACAATTAACCGTAAACCTTATACTGAAGTACTTCTTCAACTTGTTTTGTAAATATCAAAGGTTCAACCTTGAAGCTTTCAATATTCTCCGAATACTTCATGTAGATTCTCTTATTTTCTCCTTCAATAGCCGCTATAAACTTTTCAAAATCGCTGCATATCTTATGTTTGTAATAATCGTTTATTTCTATGTAAATGTCCTGTATTTTACTTTCATTATCGGACTTTAATATCTCATTCTTTATCAGAAGACATATATATTCATAGCTAAGCCGACTGCCCCTTCCCTTACAGTTTTCGCACTGTTCCTCCATAAACTCTTGAAGAGTTTTCCCTCTCCTTCGTCTGGCAATCTGAATCAATCCCAATTCAGTAAAAGGGTATATAATGGTTTTAGTTTTATCATCTTGAAAAGCTTGAATAAGCTTTTCAGATACTTTTCTTTTATGCAGTTCCTCAGACATATCTATAAAATCGAGAATAATTATACCGCTGAGATTTCTTAGTCTGATTTGTCTTGCGGCAGCTTCTGCAGCCTCTAAATTTGTTTGCAGCGCCGTATCCTCCCGCCTGCTTGCCGCAACATTTTTACCGCTGTTTATATCTATTACATACATAGCCTCTGTTCTATCTATTATAATATATCCGCCGCAGTTTAAGTTTACTCTTCTATTTCGAAAAAACTGAAGTTCTTTCTCAATTCCATAAACATCGAAAAGGGATCTATGTCCTTCATAAAGCTCTACTTTTGCAAATATATCGCTTTTCCCTTGAATGAACTCTGTAACTATCTTGTAATCGTCACTGCTATTTACGAGAATACGTACAGTGCTATCATCCACATAATCTCTAAGGGCTCTTAATAGCACGCCGCCGTCATTAAACAGAAGTCCTGGTTTTATCTTATAGGCTTCCATATTTATTATTTTCTT